>NZ_LWLC01000007.1:0-183221 GCF_001905065.1 Saccharothrix sp. CB00851 | reverse complement strand
GGCCCACCAACGAGATCGCCGTCATGGGCGCCGAAGGCGCGGTCAACCTCCTGCACCGACGCGAACTCGCCGCCTCCGACGACCCCACCCGACTCCGCGCCACCCTCGTCGCCGACTACCGCGCCGAACTCATGCACCCCTACCACGCCGCCGAGCACGGCCTGGTCGACGACGTCATCGACCCCGTCGACACCCGCGCCGCCATCGCCCGCGGCCTGGCCGTGCTCCGCGACAAACGCACCGAACCACCCCGCCGCAAACACGGCAACACACCGCTGTAACAGGGAAGCGAGACGCCCCGTCGGACCTGCCGACGGGGCGTTTTCTCGTGCCGGGGAAAAGAAGTGAGCCGCGTGCCGCCCGCACTGGGGGAAACGGGCGGCACGCGGCGTGGACGGAAGCCCGCCGGGAAGCGGCGCCTCCTGGGACGGTGGCTCAGGTGGCCGGGAAGTAGTCCACCTCGACGAAGAACCCGACGTACTTCTTCAGCAGGTCCACGGTCATCTCCGGGCAGCGCAGGCCGTCCTCCGCGAGCAGCTGCTCGGTCTCGCTCGCGTCGATCGGCGGGTACACCGTGGCACCGGGCGAGGTCACCATGTCGAACGCGTCCAGCAGCGGCGTCATGGCGTTGTCCGGGTCCGCCGCGACGCGGGCGCGCCAGGTGTCCCGGTCCAGTTCCGCCAGCTCGTACCCGAACGAGCGCAGGTGGCCGACGATGTCCGCGGTGGCCATGTCGCTGCGGTTGTACAAGTGCAGGGTCCGCCCGGTCACCGCCGGCTTGCGGGACAGCGCGACGACGGCCGCGCTGACGTAGTCCACCGGCAGCATGTGGAAGCCACCCACCAGGTCCGCGGGCACGGCTCGCGCTTCGAGCAGGCCGCGCAGGCTGAGCCAGACGAAGTCGCGGGTCTGGCAGGCGCCGTTGCGCTGATCACCCGAGACCAGGTCGACCCGGTACACCGTCACCGGCAGGCCGCGTTCGGACGCGAGCCCCAGCATCTGCTCGGTGACCCACTTGCTCTGCGTGTAGCCGTTGGGCAGCTCCTCCGGCGGGCCGATCGGGTCGTCCGGCCGGGCGGGCCTGCCCTCGGGCATCGGCTTGGCGAAGACGCCGGTCGTGGAGATGTGGTGCACCGGCACTGTGCGGTGCCGGGCGGCGAGCCTGAGCACCTCCTCGGTGCCCGTCACGTTGGTCGCCTTCAGCGCCGTGTACGGCTGCAGCCAGTTGACCGCCGCACCCGCGTGGTAGACGGCGTCGACCTCGCGGGCCAGGGCGTCGAACGCCTCCTCGGTCAACCCGAGCCGCGGCCGGGCCAGGTCGCCGACGACGACCGACACCCGCTCGAAGTCCACTTCGGACTCGACCCGGTACCACCGCAGGTTGGCGCGCAGGCGGTGCAACGCGTCGGCCTCGTCCTCGCCGCGGACGAGGCAGCGCACCCGTGCGGTGGTCGACCGCAGCAGGTCGCGCAGCAGGAACGCGCCGAGGAAACCGGTCGAGCCGGTCAGCAGCACGTCACCCGGGTCCGTGACGACATCCACGACCTCCGCCGCGGGCACGATGTCGTCGGCCAGGCCGACCTCCGCCGCGAAGTCGACGATCGCCGCGTCGGTCCGCCGGTCGAGCAGTTCACCGAGCAGGAACCCGGTGAGCGCACCGGGTGTCGGGTGGTCGAACACGGCGGTGGCGGGCAGCCTCGTCCCGGTGGCCGTGCCGAGCCGGTTGCGCAGTTCGACCGACGTCAGCGAGTCGAAGCCCAGTTCCGGGAACGTCCGGTCGGGGTCGATCGCGCTCCGGTCGCCGTGCCCCAGCACGACGGCCGTCTCGGCGCGGACCACGTCCAGCACCAGTCGCCGCTGCTCGGCCTCCGGCAACCCGGCGAGCCGGGCCGCGAGCGCGGTGGCGTCCACGCCGGTGTCCTGGGCGGTGCGCCGGGCGGGCACGCGGGCCAGGCCCCGCAGGACCGGCGGCACGGCACCGGAGCCGCGCAGCGCGGTCGCGTCGAACGGGGTGGCCACGAGCGCCGGTGCGCCCAGGCCGAGGGCGGTGTCGAGGATCGCCGTGCCGGTGTCGGACTCGATGGGGCGGAAGCCCGCGCGGGCGATGCGCTTGAGGTCGGCCTCGTCCAGTTGCCCGGTCATGCCGCCGGCCTGCGCCCACAGGCCCCACGCCACCGATGTGGCGGCCAGGCCGAGCGAGGCGCGGTGCTCGGCGAGCGCGTCCAGGAACGTGTTCGCGGCGGCGTAGTTGGCCTGGCCGGGACCGCCGATGATGCCCGCGACCGAGGAGAACAGCACGAACGCGGACAGCGGCGCCGACCGGGTCAGCTCGTGCAGGTGCCAGGCGGCGTCCACCTTCGGCGCGAGCACGGCGGCCAGCCGTTCCGGGGTCAGCGACGGGATCAGGCCGTCGTCCAGCACACCGGCCGCGTGCACGACACCGGTCAGCGGCAGCTCCGCGGGCACGTCGGCCAGCAACGCGGCCAGCGCCGCCCGGTCGCCGGTGTCGCAGGCCGCGATGGTGACGCGGGCGCCGAGCGCGGTCAGGTCGGCCGCCAGCTCGTCGGCGCCCGCCGCCTCCCGGCCGCGCCTGCTCACCAGCAGCAGGTGCCGCACACCGTGCTCGGCGGCGAGGTGCCGGGCGAACAACGCGCCCAACATGCCGGTACCGCCGGTGATCAGCACGGTCCCGTCGGGGTTCCACCGGGGTTCGGCCGACGCGGCGGGCGGCGTCACGCGGCGCAGCAGCGGCACGGTGACCCGACCGCCCGTGATGGACAGCTGCGGCTCACCGGACGTCACGGCGGCGGCGAGCAGCCCCCACGACTCGTCGGTGCCGTCGAGGTCGACCAGGGTGATCCGGCCCGGCGACTCGGCCTGGGCCGAGCGCAGCAGGCCCCACACCGAGGCGGCGGCGAGGTCGGCGCCGCCCACCGCACCGGATGTGACCACGACGAGACTGGTGCCGGTGAGCCGGTCGTCGGGCAGCCAGTCCTGCGCCAGCCTGAGCACCCGGCGGGTCAGGTCGTGCACCTCGCCGACCACGTCGTGACCGGACGGCGGTACGACCACGACGACCGCGTCCGGCGCCGTGCCCGACTCGACGGCCTTGGCGACACCGGGCACGTCGCGGAACCGCTCCACGTCCCGCAGCGCGTCGGGAACGGCCTCGGTGAGCACGTCACCCAGCACGGCCAGCCGCGGCTCGACACCCGACCGGCTCGGCCGCGACGGCGTCCACTCCAGGCGGAACAGCGAGTCGTGGTGCCGCGCGCCCGCGACGGTCACCTCGGCGGCGGTGAGGGGCCGCCAGGCCACTTCCGCCGACGCGACCGGACGCCCGGTGCGGTCGGCGAGCCACAACGCCGCCGCTGCACCGTCGGTCGGCCGCAGCCGGGCGCGCACCGCCGTGGCGCCCGAGGCGTGCAGGCGCAGGCCGCGCCACCGGGTCGTGGTGATCCCGGGGCCGCCGAGGGCGCGCAACGCCGCGTCGAGCAACGCCGGGTGCAGCCCGTAGCCGGTGGCGTCGACACCGGCGGGCAGCTCGACCTCGGCGAACACCTCCGCGCCACGCCGCCACACACCCGACGAGGCTTGCTCGGCGTCCGCGGGCGGCCACTCGGTGAGGTCGAAGCCCTCGTCGGGGCCGTGGACGGCGAGCCGACCGGTCGCGTGCAGGGTCCACGACGCCTCACCGCCATCGGGCCGGGCGTGCACGGCGAACGCGCGCCCACCGTCCGCGTCCGGGGCCCCGACCTTGAGCTGCACGTGCAGGCCGCCACCCGCCGGGAACACCAGAGGCGCCACGACGTCCAGCTCCTCCACCGCGGTGCAGCCGAACTCGTCACCCGCCCGCACCGCCAGCTCGACCAGCGCCGACCCGGGCAGCACCACCGAGCCGTGCGCCTCGTGGTCGGCCAGCCACCGGTGCGCCGACACCGCCAGCCTGCCGGTGAACAGCACCTCGTCGGACCCCGCCACGGCGACGGCCGCGCCCAGCAGCGGGTGCTCCGCCGCGCGCAGGCCGAGCCCGTCGGCGTCCGCGGTCGAGGCCGCCGACGAGTACCAGTACCGCTCCCGCTGGAACGGGTAGGTCGGCAGGTCGACCACCCGCCCGCCGGGGAAGGCCGCATCCCAGTCCAGCCGCGCGCCGCGCACGTGCGCCTCGGCCAGCGACGTCCAGAAGCGGTCGAGGCCGCCTTCGTCGCGCCGCAGCGACCCGATCGCCGCCGCGTCCCGGCCCGCGTCGTCCACGGTGTCCTGGATCGCGCCGGTCAGCACCGGGTGCGGGCTCACCTCCACGAACAGGCCGAACCCGCGGTCGGCGAGCGCGCGGACGGCCGGTGCCAGCTCGACGGTCTGCCGCAGGTTGCGGTACCAGTAGCCGGCGTCCAGCTCGGGACCGTCGACCCACGCGCCGGTCACCGTGGACAGGAACGGGATCTCCGCCTCGCCGGGGCGGACCGGTGCGAGCAGCTCGGCCAGCTCGTCGCGCAGCAGTTCGACGTGCGCGGAGTGCGACGCGTAGTCCACCGGCACCCGGCGGACCCGGACCTCCTCCGCCTCCAACGCGCCCAGCAGCTCGTCCAGCGGTCCCGACGCACCCGACACGACCACCGACCGCGGTCCGTTGACGGCGGCCACCTGCAGTTCGTCCCGCCACGGCGCGATGCGGGCGCGGACGGTGTCGGCGTCCAGCGCGATCGACGCCATGCCGCCGAGACCGGCGAGCACCCGCCGGATCGCCTGGCTGCGCAACGCCACCACGCGTGCCGCGTCGTCCAGCGACAGGATGCCCGCCACGCACGCCGCCGCGATCTCGCCCTGCGAGTGCCCGACCACGGCGGACGGCCGCACGCCGTGCTCACGCCACAGGTGCGCCAGGGACACCATCACGGCCCACAGCGCGGGCTGCACCACGTCCACCCGGTCCAGCGGCGGCGCGCCGTCCCGGCCGCGCAGCACGTCCTCCAGCGACCAGTCCACGAACGGCGCCAACGCCTTGCCGCACTCGGCGACCCGCTCGCGGAACGCGGGCGCGGAGTCCAGCAGCCCGACCGCCATGCCGACCCACTGCGTGCCCTGCCCGGGGAACACGAACGCGACCTCCGGGTCGGTCCGCGCCGCCCGGCCACGCACGACACCCGGTACGGGTTCGTCCTCGGCCAACGCGCGCAACCGGTCCAGCAACCCGTCACGGTCGGCGGCGACGACCGCCGCGCGTTCGGGCAGCGCGGCCCGGGTGGTGGCCAGCGAGCGGGCCACGTCGACCGGGTTGGCCGAGGCGGCGGACGACGCCAGCCTCCGGGCCTGGTCGCGCAGCGCCTCGGGGGTCTTGGCCGACAGCACCCACGTGACGACGGGCGGGGCGGTCGGTTCCGGCTCCGGGTCCTCGGGTGCCGGGGCCTGTTCCAGCACGACGTGCGCGTTGGTGCCGCTCACGCCGAACGACGACACGCCCGCCCGGCGCGGCGCACCGGTCTCCGGCCACGGCCGCGCGGACGTGAGCAGCTCCACGGCGCCCTGCGACCAGTCCACGAACGGCGTCGGCTCGTCCACGTGCAGCGTCCTGGGCAGCACGCCGTGCCGCATGGCCTGGACCATCTTGATCACACCGCCCACACCGGCGGCGGTGACGGTGTGGCCGATGTTGGACTTGAGCGAACCCAGCCACAGCGGCCGCCGCCTGCCCTGGCCGTAGGTGGCGATCAGCGCCCGCGCCTCGATCGGGTCGCCGAGCCGGGTGCCGGTGCCGTGCGCCTCCACCACGTCCACATCGGACGGTGCCAGCCGGGCGGCGGCCAGCGCCTGCCGGATCACCCGCTCCTGGGCCGGGCCGCTGGGCGCGGTGAGGCCGTTGGACGCGCCGTCCTGGTTGATCGCCGTGCCGCGCACGACCGCCAGCACCCGGTGGCCGTGGCGGCGCGCGTCGGACAGCCGTTCCACGAGCAGCAGGCCCACGCCCTCCGCCCAGCCGGTGCCGTCCGCCGTGGCGGCGAACGACTTGCAGCGGCCGTCGGCCGACAGCCCGCGCTGGCGGGAGAAGTCCACGTACCCGCCGGGGTGGCCGTAGACGGTGACACCGCCCGCCACGGCCAGTTCCACGTCACCCTGGCGCAGTGCCTGCACGGCGAGGTGCAGGGCGACCAGCGACGACGAGCACGCGGTGTCCAGCGTGACGGCGGGTCCTTCCAGCCCGAGCGCGTACGCCACCCGGCCGGACGCCGCGCTGCCCAGCTTGCTGGTCATCAGGTAGCCCTCGAACTCCTCGGGCGCGGTGAGCCCCAGGTAGGTCTCCTCGGGCACGCCGACGTAGACGCCCGTGTTGCTGCCCTTGAGCGTGCCGGGGTCGATGCCCGCCCGCTCGAAGACCTCCCACGCGGTTTCCAGCAGCACGCGGTGCTGCGGGTCCATCGACCGCGCCTCACGGGGCGAGATGCCGAAGAAGCCCGCGTCGAACATCGTGGCGTCGTCGAGGAACCCGCCGGTGCGGGCGTAGGTCTTGCCCGGCTTGTCCGGGTCGGGGTCGTACAGCGCGTCGACGTCCCAACCGCGGTCGGCGGGCCACTCGGTGACGGCGTCGCGCTCCTCGACCACCAGCCGCCACAGGTCCTCCGGCGACCGGACGCCGCCGGGGTAGCGGCAGGCCATGCCGACGATCGCGATCGGCTCCTGCCGCTCCGCCTCCAGGTCCGCCACCCGCTGCCGGGTCTTCACCAGGTCGGCGGTGACCCGCTTCAGGTACTCGGCCAGCTTCTCTTCCTTGGCCACCACTGTCTCCTCCATGGTCAGTCCGCCCGGCCGAGCTGGTTGTCGATGAAGGCGAACAGCTCGTCGGTCGACACGCCGTCGAGGTCCGCCACGGTGTCGGTCTCGTCACGCCGCTCCGGCACGCCGTTCCACCGGGCCAGCAACGCGTTCAGGCGCTCGACCACCGACCCGCGCAGCCGTTCGTCGGCCACCGAGTCGACCAGCTCCTCCAGCCGGTCGACCTCGGCCAGCACGGACGCGCCGTCACCGCCCGCGAGCCGGTCGAGCAGGTGCTCGGCGAGCGCGGCGGGCGTGGGGTGGTCGAACACCAGCGTCACCGGCAGTTCCACCCCGGTGGCGCTCTTGAGCCGGTTGCGCAGGTTGACCGCGGTCAACGAGTCGAAGCCGAGGTCCTGGAACGGCTGCTCCAGCCCGATCCCGTCGGCCGAGCCGTGGCCCAGGACGGCCGCGACCTCCGCGCCGACGAACTCGACCACGGCACGGCGCCGGTCGTCGGGCGAGAGGCCGTCGAGCCGCTCGCCCAGCGGCCTGCCCGGTGCGTCCGCCGTACGGCGTTGCGCAGTGCGGAGCAGGTCGCGCAGCGCGGGTGGGACCACGCCGAGCGCGCGCACCGACCGTTCCTCCGGGATGATCAGCGCCACCGCGGGCCGGTTCGCCGCGACCGCCCGGTCGAAGGCCGCCAAGCCGTCGCGCAGGCTCGTCGGCCGTGCGCCGGGCCGGTCGTCCACGCCGCGCCACGGGCCGCGCGCGATCGAGACCGCGGGTAGCCCGGCGGCGAGGCGGTGACGTGCCAGGGCGTCGAGGAAACCGGCGCGGACCGCGTCGGCGGGCGTGCCCGCGAGCGGTGCGAGGAGCACGAACGCCGCCAGGTCGCGGTCACGGGTCAGCTCGTGCAGGTGCCACGCCGCGGCCACGTCGGCGTGCAGGACCCGGTCCAGCTGCTCAGGGCCGAACGCCTCCCGCGCGGTGTCCCGCTCACCCGCGACGTGCACCACGCCGGTCAGCGGGTACTCGTCCGGCAGGCCCGCGATGGCAGCGGCAAGGCCGTCACGGTCGGCGGTGGTGACGGTCGCGCCGAGGGCGGTCAGCTCGGCGGTGTCCGCCCGCTCCGCTCCCCCGGTCAGCAGCACCCGTGTGACGCCGTGCCCGGTGACGAGGTGCCGAGCGATCACCGCGCCCAACGCACCGCCGCTCACCAGCACCGTGCCGTCCGGCCGCCACGGCTGGTCGTCGCCCGCGGTGACCGGCACGCCCTCGATGCTCGGCACGGACGCCTTGCCCGCGCGCAGCAGCACCTGCGGCTCACCCGAACCCACGACCGCGTCGAGCGCCGACGTGTCGCCGTCGAGGTCGAGGTCGAGGTCGACCAGCTGGAGCCGACCGGGCGCCTCCTGCTGGAGCGCGACGAGCAGGTCCCACGCCACCGCCGCCGCCGGCTCCTCGGAGACGGCCGAACCGCGCGTCACGAGCACGAGTCGGACGCCCGCCAGGCCGTCGTCGGCCACCCACTCCCGGGCCGCGGACAGCGCCCGGTGCGCGGTGCGGGCGACCGAACCCGGCACGTCCGCCGGGTCGTCGGAAGTGGTCAGCGCGGCCAGCACGGCATCCACCGAGGACGCCGCCTCCCGCACCGCCGCCACGTCGTCGAACCGCGGCGCGCCCGGCAGGTCGACCGGGACCTCGCCCAGCAGGCCCCACCGCACGGCACCGGCCTCGGGCAGCGGCTGCGGCAGCCATGTCCGCTCGAACAGGCGTCCCTCGACGGTGAACTCGTCGTCCGCGACGTCGCGGAACTCCACCGCGGCGGCGGTCAGCACGACCCGACCGGCCTCGTCGGTGAGCCGCACGCCCGCACCGCCCGCGACCCGCACGGTGTGCGCGCCGATCGTGTGCAGGCGCACGCCACGCCACTCGGTCGGCACCCGGTGGTGCCCTTCGGGTGCGGTACCGGCCAGGCCGCGCACCGCCGCGTCCAGCAGCACCGGGTGCAGGCCGAACCGGGCCGCGGACGGCAGGAGCTCGTCCGGCAGCCGCACCTCCGGTCCGCCGTCGCCGGTCTCGCGCGGTTCGTCGGCGTCGTGGCCGATCACGCCCTCGGCGTGCCGGGTCCACGGCGCGCCATCGGTGCGGCCGTACACGACCAGCTTGCGTCGGCCGGAGTCGTCCGGGGCGCCGACGTCAACCTGGAGGGTGACGTCCTCACCGGAGGGCAGCACCACGGGCGCCTGCACGGACAGTTCCGCCACGACCGGGCAACCGACCTCCTCGCCCGCCCGCAACGCCAGTTCCACCAGCGCGGTGGCGGGCAGCACGGCCGCGTGGCCGGCCGGGTCGAGCCACGGCAGGTCGTCGGCGCCGAGGCGACGGGTGAACAGCACACCGCCGTCCGCGGCGGCGGCGACGGGTGCGCCGAGCAGCGGGTGGTCCGACCCCGCGTCCTCCGGGCGGCCGGACGGCAGGTCCAGCCAGTACCGCTGCCGGCGGAACGCGTAGGTCGGCAGGGTCACGTGCCGGGCGCCGCTGCCCGCGAAGAAGGCCGACCAGTCGACCTCGACGCCCGACGTGTGCAGCTCGGCCAGCGCCTCCACCAGCTGACGGGACTCGTCCCGGCCCCGGCGCAGCGCGGCGGACACCCGTTCGTCGCTGATCAGCGTCTCCTGGGCCAGCGCGCTGAGCACACCGTCCGGTCCCAGCTCCAGGAACGCCGTGACGCCCTGCGCGGCCAGCGTCGCCACCCCGTCGGCGAACCGGACCGCGTCACGCACGTGCCGCACCCAGTAGCCCGGGGTGGCCAGCAGGTCGGCGTCGGCGACCTCACCGGTCACGTTGGAGACGACCGGCATGCGAGGCGAGCGGTAGTCGAGACCGGCGGCGACGCGGCCGAACTCGGCGAGCATCCCGTCCATGTGCGCGGAGTGGAACGCGTGGCTGACCGGCAGCCGCTTGGTCTTGCGGCCCTGCGCCGCGAACTCGTCCGCGATGGCCTGGGCGGCGTCCTCGGCACCGGACACGACCACGGACGACGGCCCGTTGACCGCCGCGATGCCGACCGCGTCGCCCAGCAGCGGCAACACCTCGCCCTCGGTGGCTTCCAGGGCGATCATCGCCCCGCCCTGCGGCTGTGCCTGCATCAACCGGGCCCGCGTGGCGACGAGGACGGCCGCGTCGGGCAGGGACAGCACGCCGGCGACGTGCGCGGCGGTCAGCTCGCCGACCGAGTGGCCCGCGAGGAAGTCCGGCCGCACGCCCCACGACTCCACCAGCCGGAACAGCGCGACCTCCAGCGCGAACAGCGCGGGCTGCGCCCAGGCGGTCCGGTCGAGCAGGTCGCGGTCGTCGCCGAACACGACGTCGCGGAGAGGTTGGTCGAGCAGCGGGTCGAGCTCGGCGCACACCGCGTCGAACGCCTCGGCGAACGCCGGGAACGCGTCGTGCAGCTCGCGTCCCATCCCGAGCCGCTGCGCGCCCTGCCCGGTGAACAGGAACGCGAGCTTGCCGTCGCCGCGCACGCCCCGCACCGGTCCCGGTTCACCGGTGGCCACGGCGCGCAACCCGGCCAGCGCCTCGTCACGGTCGCGGGCGACCACGGCCGCGCGGTGCTCCAGCGGCGCACGGCCGGCGGCGAGCGTCCACGCCGCGTCGACCGGCTCGACCTCCGGCCGCGTCACGGTCTCCAGCAGGCGCCGCGCCTGGTCGCGCAACGCGGCCTCGCTCTTCGCCGACAGCAGCCACGGCACCGCGGGCAGCGTGGTCGTGGCCACCGGCTCGGCCTGGGCGGGCGGCTGTTCGAGGATGACGTGGGCGTTGGTGCCGCTGATGCCGAACGACGACACCGCGGCACGACGCGGCCGGTCCATCTCCGGCCACGGCCGGGCCTCGGTGAGCAGCTCCACCGCACCCGACGACCAGTCCACGTGCGGCGAAGGTTCGTCCACGTGCAACGTCCGGGGCAGCACGCCGTGCCTCATCGCCTGCACCATCTTGATCACACCCGCCACACCGGCCGCCGCCTGCGTGTGCCCGATGTTGGACTTCAACGAACCCAGCCACAGTGGACGGTCCTGCGGGCGGTCCTTGCCGTAGGTGGCGATCACCGCCTGCGCCTCGATCGGGTCACCGAGTCGCGTACCGGTGCCGTGCGCCTCCAGGACGTCCACATCGGACGCCGTGAGTCGCGCTCCGGCCAACGCCTGCTGGATCAGCTTCTGCTGTGACGGCCCGTTCGGCGCGGTGAGGCCGTTCGAGGCACCGTCCTGGTTCACCGCCGAACCCCGGATCACCGCCAACACCTGGTGGCCGTTGCGCTGGGCGTCCGAAAGACGCTCCACCAACAACAAGCCCACACCCTCGGCCCAACCCGTACCGTCCGCCGCCGCCGCGAACGGCTTGCACCGACCATCCGGAGCCAACCCCCGCTGACGCGAGAACTCCACGAACGCGCCGGGGCTCGCCATGACCGACACACCACCGGCCAGCGCCAGGTCGCACTCACCGCTGCGCAGCGCGTTCGCCGCCAAGTGCAGTGCCACCAACGACGACGAGCACGCGGTGTCGACCGTGACCGCCGGACCCTCGAACCCGAACGTGTAAGACACGCGGCCCGACGCCACGCTGCCCGCGCTTCCGCTCAGGAGATAGCCCTCGACCTCCTGGGGAACCGAGGGCAGGCGGCCGGCGTAGTCGCTGTACATGACACCGGCGAACACACCGGTCTTGCTGCCCCGCAACGACGTCGGAGCAATACCCGCACTCTCGAACGCCTCCCACGCCGTCTCCAACAACAACCGCTGCTGCGGATCCGTCGCAAGGGCCTCACGCGGCGACATCCCGAAAAACCCGGCATCGAACTGATCAGCGTCGTACAGGAACCCACCCTCACGCACATAACTGTGACCCGCACTGTCCGGATCCGGATCGAACAACTCCTCGACCCGCCAACCACGATCCACCGGGAACCCCGAAACCGCATCCACCTCACCACGGACCAGGTTCCACAAGTCCTCCGGCGAACGCACACCACCCGGGTACCGACACGCCATCCCCACGATCGCGATCGGGTCGAGCGCGTCGGCGGTGGTCTGGGCGGTGACCACGTCGGGCTCGTCGCCGACCAGCTCGGACAGCAGGTGACGGGCGACCGCACGCGGTGTCGGGTGGTCGAAGACCAGGGTCGTCGGCAGGCGCAGGTCGGTCGCGGCGGACAGCTGGTTGCGCAGCTCGACGGCGGTCAGCGAGTCCAGGCCGAACTCCTTGAACGGGCGGTCCGGGCCGACGGCGTCCGGGGTCGCGTGCCCGAGCACCGCGGCCACCCGGCCGCGCACCACGTCGACCACCTCGCGTTCCCGTTCGGCGGCGGGCAGCGAAGCCAGCCGCAGGGCGAACGACGTGGACTGGTGCCCCGCCGCCGTGGCGCGCCGGGTGGGCGCACCGACCAGGCCGCGCAGCAGGGCGGGCACGTCGTCACCCCGGTCGCGCAGGGCGCGGGTGTCCAGCCCGGTGGCGGCCAGCACCGGCTCGCCGTTGGTGAGCGCGGCGTCGAACAACGCCATCGCGTCCTCGGTGCGCAGCGCGGGCAGCCCGGCGCGGGCCATCCGGCGCAGGTCGAGCTCGCCGAGGTGGCCGGTCATGCCACCGGCCTGTTCCCACAGGCCCCAGCCCAACGACGTGGCGGGCAGCCCCAGCGAGCGGCGGTGTCGCGCCAACGCGTCCAGGAAGGTGTTGCCCGCCGCGTAGTTCGCCTGACCGGCCGTGCCGAGCAGTCCCGCCATCGAGGAGTAGAGGATGAACGCGGACAGCTGCAGGTCGCGGGTCAGCTCGTGCAGGTGCCAGGCCGCGTCGATCTTCGGCCGCAGCACCCGGTCGATCTGGTCGGGCGTCAACGACGTCAGCACACCGTCATCGAGCACACCGGCCGTGTGCACCACGGCGGTCACCGGGTGTTCCGCCAACACCGCCGCCAACGACTCCCGATCAGCCACGTCGCACGCCGCGACCACGACCTCCGCACCCAGCGCGGTCAGCTCGTCCCGCAGCTCGACCGCACCGGCCGCCTCCAGGCCGCGACGGCTCAGCAGCACCAGCCGACGTGCGCCGTGCTCGGTGACCAGGTGCCGGGCCAGGATCGTGCCGAGGGCGCCGGTCGCACCGGTGACCAGCACCGCACCGGCACCCCAGTCCGGCGCCTCCGCCCCGTCGCGGCCCGGCCTGGTCAGCCGGGGCACGAACAGCTCGCCCGCCCGCAGCGCCACCTGCGGCTCACCGCTGCCGACCGCCGCGCGCAGCAGCTCGTGCGAGCGCGCGTCGTCGTCGGTGTCGACCAGCGTGAACCGGCCCGGGTGCTCGGACTGCGCGCTGCGCACCAGGCCCCAGACGCCGGCGTGCGCGAGGTCGGTCACGCCCTCGTCGCCCACGCCGATCGCGCCGCGGGTGAGCACCACGAGCCGGGACGAGGCGAACCGCTCGTCGGCCAGCCACGTCCGCACCGCCTCGAACGCGTGGTGCGTCGCGGCACGTGCCCGCTCGGGCAGGTCGCCGTCGGAGGTCGCGGTCAGCGCGAGCACCACGACGTCGGGCGTGTGCCCGCCGTCGGCCACGGCGGTCAGCTCCGGGAACGCCTCCCGGACCTGCGGCACGTCGCCCACCGCGGCCCACGACGACTCGTCGGGCTGTCCGGCGGGCACCGGCGTCCACGCGGCCTCGAACAGGCCGTCCCGCGCGGTCCGGGCCTGCCGCACCGCGCCGGTGTCCAGCGGGCGCAGGGAGAGTCGCTCCACCTCGGCGACGGGCGCGCCGGCACCGTCGGCGACGAGCACCCGGACCACCGAACCGTCCGGGTCACTCGTGATCGGGGACAGGGCGACCCGCAGCACCGACGCGCCGATCGCGTGCACCGTCACCCCGGAGAAGGCGAACGGCAGCCACGGCGTTCCGTCCGGGTCGACCACACCGGGCAGCAGGGGGTGCAGGGCGGCGTCCAGCAACGCCGGGTGCAGGACGAAGTCAGCCGCGTCGGCGCCCGCGGGCAGCTCGACCTCGGCGTAGACCTCGTCCACCGCGCGCCACGCCCGCCGCAGGCCCCGGAACACCGGGCCGTACCCGTAGCCCTGCTCGGCCAGCCGGTCGTAGGCGCCGTCGAGGTCGACTTCCTCCGCACCGGACGGCGGCCACACCGCGAGCCCTTCGGGCGCGTGGTCGGTGGTCGGCGCGAGCCGTCCTTCGGCGTGCGGTCGCCACGGTTGCTCGTCGCCGTCCGGTCGGGAGAACACGCTCAGCGGACGGCGTCCGCGCTCGTCGGCCTCGCCGACGACCACCTGCACCGCGACACCGGCGTTCTCGGGCAGCACGAGCGGCGCGGTGAGCGCGAGGTCCTCGACCCGGTCGCAGCCGACCTGCTCACCCGCCCGCACGGCCAGCTCGACGAACGCGGTGCCGGGCAGCAGCACCGAGCCCGCCACCGCGTGGTCGGCCAGCCACGGGTGCGTCGCCGTGGACAGCCGTCCGGTGAGCACCACGCCCGCGCCGTCGGCCAGGTCCACGGCGGCGCCCAGCAACGGGTGCCTGGTCGACCACAGGCCGACCGAGGCGACGTCGCCCGCGCCGGCGCGGTCCTCCAGCCAGTACCGCTCGTGCTGGAACGCGTAGGTCGCCAGCTCGACCCGCCGCGCGCCGCTGTCGGTGAAGCACCGCGCCCAGTCCACCGCGACACCGCCGGCGAACGCCTCGGCCACCGAGGCGAGGAACCGGTCGAGCCCGCCCTCGTCACGCCGCAACGTGCCGGTGACGACCGTGCCGCCGTGCTCGTGCGCCTCGACCGCGTCCTGCACGCTCATCGTCAGCACCGGGTGCGTGCTGACTTCGATGAACGCCCGGTGGTCCTGCTCGGCGAGTGCCCGGACCGCACCGGCGAAGCCCACGCGCTGCCGCAGGTTGCGGTACCAGTAGCGGGCATCGACGGGAACGGTCAGCCACTCGCCGTCCACGGTCGAGTAGAACGGGATCTCCGGCGAGCGCGGTTCGAGCCCGGCCAGCACGGTGAGCAGGTCCTGCTCGATGCTCTCCACGTGCGAGGTGTGCGAGGCATAGTCCACCGGCACCCGGCGGGCCCGGATGTCCTCGGCCTGGCAGCGGGCGTGGAGTTCGTCCAGTGCCGCCGGGTCGCCCGCGACGACGACCGACCTCGGCCCGTTCACCGCGGCCAGTTCGAGCCCGTCACCCAGCCGGGGCAGGACGTCCTGCTCGGACAGCGCCACGGACATCATGCCGCCGCGGCCCGCGAGCCCGGCCGCGATCACCTTGCTGCGCAGTGCCACGACCTTCGCCGCGTCCGCGAGCGACAGCGCACCGGCGACGCACGCCGCGGCCACCTCGCCCTGCGAGTGGCCGACCACCGCGTCCGGCTCGACGCCGAGCGAACGCCACAGCGCGGCCAGCGACACCATCATCGCGAAGGTCACCGGCTGGACGACGTCCACGCGGTCGAGCGAGGGCGCACCGGGAGCCTGCCGCACCACGTCGAGCAGCGACCAGTCCACGTGCGGTGCGAGGGCCTCGGCGCACTCGGCCATCCGGCGGGCGAACACCGGCGCCGAGTCCAGCAGCTCCGCGCCCATGCCCGCCCACTGCGAACCCTGGCCGGGGAACACGAACACCGTCTTGCCGGACAGGGCCGCGGCGCCGGTGACGACGTTCGGCACGGGCTCGCCCCGGACCAGCGCGTCCAGGCCGGCCTGCGCGCTCTCGCGGTCGGTGACGACCACGACGGCCCGGTTCGGCAGGACCGCGCGGGTCGTGGCGAGCGAGAAGCCGACGTCCACCGGCTCTTGGTCACCCACCGCCGCCAGCAGCCGCTCCGCCTGCGCCCGCAACGCTTCGTCGCCGCGTGCGGACACCACCCACGGCACGGCGGACGGCGGCGTGCCCGGTTCCGGCGCGTCCTCGGCCACCGGCGGCTGTTCGAGGATGACGTGGGCGTTGGTGCCGCTGATGCCGAACGACGACACCGCGGCACGCCTGACCTCGGTCTCCGGCCAGGGCCGGGCTTCGGTGAGCAGTTCGACCGCGCCCACCGACCAGTCCACGTGCGGTGACGGTTCGTCCACGTGCAGGCTCTTGGGCAGCACGCCGTGCCGCATCGCCTGCACCATCTTGATCACACCGCCGACACCGGCCGCCGCCTGGGGGTGGCCGATGTTGGACTTCAACGAGCCGAGCCACAGCGGACGGTCGCGCGGCCGGTCCTTGCCGTAGGTGGCGAGCAGGGCCTGGGCTTCGATCGGGTCGCCCAGCGGCGTGCCGGTCCCGTGCGCCTCGACGACGTCCACATCGGACGTGTCCAGGCGGGCGTTGGTCAGCGCCTGCCGGATGACCCGGCGCTGCGAGGGGCCGTTCGGCGCGGTGAGGCCGTTGGAAGCGCCGTCCTGGTTCACCGCCGAACCCCGGATCACCGCCAACACCTGGTGGCCGTTGCGCTGGGCGTCCGAAAGACGCTCCACCAACAACAAGCCCACACCCTCGGCCCAACCCGTACCGTCCGCCGCCGCCGCGAACGGCTTGCACCGACCATCCGGTGCCAACCCCCGCTGACGCGAGAACTCGATGAACGAAGCGGGCGAGGACATCACGGTCACACCGCCGGCCAGCGCCAGGTCGCACTCGCCGTTGCGCAGCGACTGGGCGGCCAGGTGCAGGGCCACCAGGGACGACGAGCACGCCGTGTCCACCGAGACCGCGGGCCCTTCGAACCCGAACGTGTAGGACACCCGCCCGGACGCGACACTGCCCGCGCTACCGCTCAGGAGGTAGCCCTCGAAGTCCTCCGGCGGGGTGCGCAGGCGCGAGCCGTAGTCGTTGTACATGACACCGGCGAACACACCGGTCTTGCTGCCCCGCAACGACGTCGGAGCAATACCCGCACTCTCGAACGCCTCCCACGCCGTCTCCAACAACAACCGCTGCTGCGGATCCGTCGCAAGAGCCTCACGCGGCGACATCCCGAAAAAGCCCGCATCGAACTGATCCGCGTCGTACAGGAACCCACCCTCACGCACATAACTGTGACCCGCACTGTCCGGATCCGGATCGAACAACTCCTCGACCCGCCAACCACGATCCACCGGGAACCCCGAAACCGCATCCACCTCACCACGGACCAGGTTCCACAAGTCCTCCGGCGAACGCACACCACCCGGGTACCGACACGCCATCCCCACGATCGCGATCGGCTCGTGGTTGGCGTCCTCGACCTCCTTCAGGCGCCTGCGTGCCTCCCGTGCGTCGGCGATGGCCCGCTTGAGGTAGTCGCGAAGTTTGCCGTCGTCAGACACGTGTAAAACTCCCCCGGAGAGTCAGTGTGGGATGAGGTCAGTCGAGGTCGTCGACGAGTGCGAACAGCTCGTCGTCGGTCGCGGAGTCCAGGTCGTCCAGGTCGTCGTCCGAGACCCGGTCACGGCCGGGATCCGCGCCGCACAGCTCCAGCATCCGGCGCAGCTTGGCGACGACGTCCCGCACGGCGTCGCCGTCGGCCGCCACCCGGACCAGCGGCACCAGCCGGTCGAGCTCGGTGAGCACCGCGGACGTCTCGTCCACGGCCAGTTCGGCGGCCAGGAACGCGGCGACCGCCACCGGCGTCGGGTGGTCGAACGTCACCGTCGCGGGCAACCGCACCCCGGCCGCCGCGGACAACCGGTTGCGCAGCTCCACCGCGGTCAGCGAGTCGAAGCCGAGGTCCTTGAACGGCCGGCTCGGTTCGACGGTGGAGCGGTCGGCGTGGCCCAGCACCGCGGCCACGTGGTCGCGGACCAGCTCCACCAGTGCGCGTTCGCGTTCGGCGGGCGGCATCGCGCTCAACCGCTCCGCGAGGCCGCCGTCGTTGCCCACCGTCACCGTGGCCGCGCCCCGCCGCTTGGTGGCGCGCACCAAGCCGCGCAGCAGTGCGGGCAGCTCGTCCGCCTGCGACCTCAGCGCCGCCGTGTCGAGGTGGGTGGCGCCGAGCACGGGCTCGGCCAGCGCGGTGGCGGTGTCGAACATCGCCATGCCGTCGCGGACGGACAGCGGCACCAGGCCGAGGCGTGAGATCCGCCGCCGGTCCACGTCGGTCAGGTTCGCCGAGATCGTGCTGGTCTGCTCCCACAGGCCCCACGCCAGCGACGTCGCGGGCAGCCCGAGCGAGCGGCGGTGCCGCGCCAACGCGTCCAGGAACGCGTTGCCCGCCGCGTAGTTCGCCTGACCGGCCGTGCCGAGCAAGCCCGCCATCGACGAGTACAGCACGAACGCGGACAGCTCCCGATCACGCGTCAGCTCGTGCAGGTGCCAGGCCGCGTCGATCTTCGGCCGCAGCACCCGGTCGACCTGCTCGGGCGTCAACGACGTCAGCACACCGTCGTCCAACACGCCGGCCGTGTGCACGACCGCCGTCACCGGGTGCTCGGCCAAGACCGCCGCCAACGACTCCCGATCAGCCACGTCACAAGCCGCGACCAAGACCTCCGCACCCAACGCGCCCAGCTCGTCCCGCATTTCGACCGCACCCGGGGCGTCCAGGCCGCGACGGCTCACCAGGACCAGCCGCCGCACACCCCGTTCCGCCACCAGGTGCCGGGCGAGGACCGTGCCCAGCGCACCCGTCGCACCGGTGACCAGCACCGCACCGCCGCCCCAGGGCGAGTCGGTTTCCACCGCGGCGTCGGTGACCCGGGCCAGGCGCGGCACCAGCACCTCACCGCCGCGCACCGCCGCCTCCGGTTCACCGGTCGCCACGGCGGCGGGCAGCGCGGAGCCGTCCTCCGAGCCGAGGTCGACCACGCTGATCCGGCCCGGGTTCTCCGCCATGGCGACGCGCAGCAGGCCCCACGCGCCGGCGGCGACCAGGTCGGTCACGTCCTCGTCACGCACACCGATGGCGCCCCGCGTCACCGCGACCAGCCGGGTGCCGGCGAACCGCGGGTCGGTCAGCCAGGACCGCACCACGTCGAGCAGGTCACCGACCACCGCGCGGGCCGCGTCGGGCGACTCACCGGAACCGGCCACGGGCAGCAGCACGACCGAAGGCGCGGCATCGCCCGACTCGACGGCGGCGGCCACCGCGTCGAGGTCCGGGAACGACGGCACCGGCACACCGGCGTCACCCAGCGAGACCCAGCCGTCCGTCGTGCCGTCCGGTGCGGCGACCGGCGTCCAGTCCACCCGGAACAGGCCGTCGCTCGCCGTCGCCTCCTTGGCCACCGGCCGCAGCAGCAGCGATTCGACGGTGGCCACGGGTGCGCCGGTCCCGTCGAACACGGCGACCGACACCTCCGCCGACTCCGTGTCCGCGTCCGGCACCGACATCCGCACCCGCAACGCCGACGCGCCGGTCGCGTGCACCGCCACACCACCGAAGGCGAACGGCAACCGCGCCGCGCCGTCCACGACCACGCCGGGCAGCACCGGGTGCAGTGCCGCGTCGAGCAGGGCCGGGTGCAGGGCGAACCCGGCGGGCGTCACGCCCTCGGGCAGCTCGACCTCGGCGAAGATGTCCTCGTCCGTGCGCCACGCCCGCCGCAAGCCCTGGAACACCGGGCCGTAGTCGTAGCCCTGCCCGGCCAGCCGGTCGTAGACCCCGTCGAGGTCCACTTCCTCGGCGCCGGACGGCGGCCAGGCGGTCGGTGCCTGCGCCGCGCCCACTGGCGTGGACGACAGGACACCGGTCGCGTGCCGGGTCCACGGCGCGTCGTCGTCGGTCCGGGCGAACACCTCCAGCGCGCGCCGTCCCAGTTCATCCAGAGCGCCGACCACGAGCTGCGCCTGCACGCCTCCGCGCTCAGGCAGCACCAGCGGCGCGGTGATCGTCAGCTCCTCGACGGAGTCCAAGCCCACGTGGTCGGCGGCCTGGACCGCGAGTTCCACCAGCGCGGTGCCCGGCACCAGCACCGAGCCGCCCACCGCGTGGTCGGCCAGCCAGCCGTGGGCGTGCCGGGACAGCCTGCCGGTGAACAGGAACTCGTCCCGGTCGGCGGGCGCGACCACGGCGGCCACGAGCGGGTGGCCGGCGGCAGTCAGGCCGGACCCCTCGGCGTCACCCGTCGTCGTGGGCGCCTCCAGCCAGAACCGGTCGCGCCGGAAGCCGTAGGTCGGCAGCTCGACCCGCCGTCCACCGGGGAACACCGCCGCCCAGTCCGGGCGTGCCCCGTGCAGCTGCAGCGCGGCCACCGCCGTGACCACGGTCTCCACCTCGGGACGCGTCGACCGCAGCACCGGCACCAGCGCGCCCGGCGGCTCGGCGAGGCCGTCGGCGACCAGCGCGACGAGCACGCCGTCCGGGCCGAGCTCCAGCCAGTTCACCACGCCCTCGGCCTCCAGCGTGCGGACGCCGTCGGCGAAGCGGACCGCCGAGCGGATGTGGTCCGCCCAGTACTGCGGCGAGCGCAGCTGCTCGTCGGTGGCCAACCGGCCGGTGACGTTGGAGACGACCGGGATCCGCGCCGGCCGGAACTCCAGGGTCTCCGCGACCGCGCGGAACTCGGCCAGCACGCCGTCCATGTGCGCGGAGTGGAAGGCGTGGCTCACCGGCAGCCGCCGGGTCTTGCGGCCCTTCGCGCGCCAGTGCGCGGACAGCCGTTCGACGGCGTCCTCGTCACCGGACACGACGGTGGCGAGCGGTCCGTTCACCGCGGCCACGTCCACCCCGCCCGGGTCGAGCGCGATCGACTCGCGCACCTCGTCCTCGGACGCCTGGACGGCGACCATGGCGCCGCCCTCCCGGGCACCCTGCATGAGCCTGCCCCGGGCGGACACCAGCTTGCAGGCGTCGGCGAGGTCGAGGACACCGGCCAGGTGCGCCGCGGTGACCTCGCCGATCGAGTGGCCGAGCAGGTAGTCCGGCCGCGGGCCGCGGTGCTCGACCAGCCGGAACAACGCCGTCTCCACGGCGAACAGCGCGGCCTGGGTGAACGCGGTCTGGTCCAGCAGCGCCGAGTCGGCCGAGTGCTCCGGTGCGAACAGCACGTCCTTGAGCGGCCGGGGCAGGTCGGCGTCGAGGTGCGCGCACACCTCGTCCAGGGCGCGGGCGAACACCGGCTCCGCCGCGTACAGCTCACGGCCCATGCCCAGCCGCTGGCTGCCCTGACCGGTCAGCAGGAACGCCGTGCGGCCGGTCCGGACGCGGTCGACGCGCACGACGTTCGGCGCCGACCCACCGCGCGCCAGCACGTCCAGACCGTGCAGCAGTTCCTCCCGGTCGGCACCGACCACGGCGGCACGCGTCGGCAGCGCTTCCCGCGTGGTGGCCAGGGAGAAGCCGATGTCCGTCGGGTGGACGTCCGGGTGGTCGAGCACGTGGCGGTGCAGGCGTTCGGCCTGGGTGCGCAGCGAGCCGTCGTCCCGCGCGGACAGCACCCACGGCACGACCGCGGCGGGCGGTGGTTCGTGCTCCGCCTCGGCCGGTGGCTGTTCGAGGATGACGTGGGCGTTGGTGCCGCTGATGCCGAACGACGACACCGCGGCACGACGCGGCCGGTCCGTCTCCGGCCAGGGCTGTGCCTCGGTGAGCAGCTCCACCGCACCCGACGACCAGTCCACGTGCGGCGACGGCTCGTCCACGTGCAGCGTCCTGGGCAGCACGCCGTGCCGCATCGCCTGAATCATCTTGATCACGCCACCGACGCCCGCCGCGGCCTGCGCGTGCCCGATGTTCGACTTGAGCGAACCGATCCACAGTGGACGGTCCGCCGGCCGGTCGTCGCCGTACGTGGCGAGCAGGGCCTGCGCCTCGATCGGGTCGCCCAGCTTGGTGCCCGTGCCGTGCGCCTCCACCGCGTCGACCTCGTCCGGGCGCAGCCGGGCGGCGGCCAGCGCCTGCCGGATCACGCGTTCCTGCGCGGGACCGTTGGGCGCGGTGAGGCCGTTGCTCGCGCCGTCCTGGTTGACCGCCGAGCCGCGCAGCACGGCGAGCACCCGGTGCCCGTTGCGGCGCGCGTCGGACAGGCGTTCCACCAGCAGCAAGCCCACGCCCTCGGCCCACCCGGTGCCGCTCGCCGACGTGGCGAACGACCGGCAGCGGCCGTCCTCGGCCAGGCCGCGCTGCCTGCTGAACTCGACGAACGTGTTGGGGCCGCTCATCACCGTCACGCCGCCGGCCAGCGCCAGGTCGCACTCGCCGTTGCGCAGCGCGTTCGCCGCGAGGTGCAGGGCCACCAGGGACGACGAGCACGCCGTGTCCACGGTGACCGCCGGACCGCCCAGCCCGTAGTTGTAGGCGAGCCGACCGGACACCACGCTCGACAGGTTGCCCGCCAGCAGGAAGCCCTCGAACTCGGCGGGCGCGGCGGCCAGCCGGGACGCGTAGTCGTCGTACATCGCGCCCGCGAACACGCCGGTGTTGCTGCCGCGCACCGAGGCGGGCGGGATGCCGGCGCTCTCGAACGCCTCCCACGCGGTCTCCAGCAGCAGCCGCTGCTGCGGGTCCGTGGCGGTCGCCTCGCGCGGTGACATGCCGAAGAACTCCGGGTCGAACCGGTCCGCGTCGTGCAGGAACCCGCCGTGCCGGGTGTAGGACGTGCCGATCCGCTCCGGGTCCGGGTGGTAGAGCCGGTCCAGGTCCCAGCCGCGGTTGTCGGGGAACTCGCTGATGGCGTCCACCCCGTCGGCGACCAGCCGCCACAGGTCGTCCGGCGAGCCGACCCCGCCGGGGAACCGGCAGGCCATGCCGACG
The DNA here is from genome assembly GCF_001905065.1 of Saccharothrix sp. CB00851. Classification (NCBI taxonomy): domain Bacteria; kingdom Bacillati; phylum Actinomycetota; class Actinomycetes; order Pseudonocardiales; family Pseudonocardiaceae; genus Saccharothrix; species Saccharothrix sp. CB00851. The sequence goes on along the minus strand of NZ_LWLC01000007.1, from coordinate 160,765 downwards.
ATCGCGATCGGTTCGTCCACCCGCGAGGTGGTCCGGGCGGCGGGTCGGGTGGCTTTGGCCTCCCCGGAGAGCATGGTCGACAGGTGTGCGGCGAGCGCGACCGGCGAAGGGTGGTCGAACACGGCGGTGGCGGACAGCTTCAGCCCCGTGGTGGTGACGAGCCGGTTGCGCAGCTCCACGCCCGCCAGCGAATCGAAGCCGAGTTCCTTGAACGCCCGCTCGGGGTCGATCGCGGCGGCCGTGGCGTGCCCGAGCACGGCCGCCGCCGCGCCGCGGACCAACTCCAGCGCTGCCGCGTCGCGTTCGGCGTCACCCAGGCCGGCCAGGCCCGCCGCCCACGACGAGCCCGCGGCCTGCGCCGCCTTGCGCGGACGTGCCCGCACGAGGCCGCGCAGCAGGGCAGGCGGTTCCTCCGTGCGCCACCGCGCCAGGTCGAGGGAGGCCGGGACGAGCACCGGTGCCGCGTGACCCAGCGCGGCGTCGAACAACGCCAAGCCCTGGTCGGGGGTGAGCGGCTTGACCCCGGCCCGCGCCCAGCGGGACAGGTCGGCGTCGCCCAGCGCGCCGCCCATGCCGTACGTGCCGTCCCACAGGCCCCACGCCAGCGACGTGGCGGGCAAGCCGGTCGCGACGCGGTGGTGCGCCAGGGCGTCCAGGGCCGCGTTGGCGGCGGCGTAGTTCGCCTGACCGGCCGTGCCGAGCAGTCCGGAGACGGAGGAGAACAGCACGAACGCCCGCAGGTCGCCGGTCAGCTCGTGCAGGTGCCGTGCCGCGTCGGCCTTGGGCCGCATCACCTCGTCCAGCTGGTCGGGCGTCAGCGAGTCGACCAGGCCGTCCCGCAGCACGCCCGCCGCGTGGACGACGGCCGTCAGCGGGTGCTCGGCGGGGACGTCCGCGACCAGCCGGGCCACGGCGTCGCGGTCGGCCACGTCGGCGGCCACGACGGTGACCTCCGCGCCCGCACCGGTCAACTCCTCGACCAACTCGCCGACCCCCGGTGCCCCCGGCCCGCGCCTGCTGGTGAGCACCAGCCGCCGCACGCCGTGCCGGGCGACCAGGTGCCGGGCCAGCAGCGCGCCGAGCCCGCCGGTGCCGCCGGTGACCAGCACGGTCCCGTCGGGGTCGAGGGTGACCGGCGTTCCGGCGGCGGGCACGCGCGCCAGGCGCGGCGCGTGCAGCCGTCCGTTCCGCACGGCGACCTGCGGTTCACCGCTCGGCAGCTGCGCGATCACGGCGGGGTCATCCGTGTCGGTGTCCGTGTCGAGCAGGACGATCCGGCCGGGGTGCTCGTTCTGCGCCGAGCGGACCAGGCCCCACAGCGGGGCGGCGGCGAGGTCGAGCACGTCTTCGCCCGGCAGCACCGCGACAGCGCGCGTGGTGCGGAAGACGAGCCGGGTGCCCGCGAACCGCTCGTCGGCCAGCCACCGCCGCAGCAGGTCCAGCGCACGCGCGGTCGCCGTGCGCGCGTCCTGCGGGCCGTCCGCTGTGGTGAAGCGGTGTGGCACCACCAGAACGTCAACGGAGTGCTCTTCGGGCAGGTCCTCGACCTCGACCCAGCGCACGTCGTCCGCCGCACCGGCCGGGACGGTCTTCCACTCTGGCAGGTAGAGGTCACCGGTCCGCGCGCCGAGCCGGTCCCGCTCGACCGGCCGCATCGTCAGCGACCCGATCCGCCCCACCGGCGCGCCCGCGCCGTCGGCGAGCACCACTTCGTACGAGTCCGGGCCGTTCGGCGTGAGGCGGGCGCGCAGCGACGTCGCACCGGTCGCGCGCAACCCGGCGCCGCTCCACGAGAACGGCAGGCGCAGGCTGCCTGGTCCGGCGATCTCCAGCACCAGCGGCTGCAGCACCGCGTCGAGCAGCGCCGGGTGGACGCCGAAACCCGCGACCTCCCCGTGCCGCTCCTCCGGCAACACGACCTCGGCGAACACCTCGTCACCCCGGCGCCACACACCGGCGAGGCCTTGGAACGCCGGTCCGTAGTCGTAGCCCAGGTCGGCCAGGCGCGCGTAGGCGTCCGCGACCGGCTCGGCCTCCGCGTCGGCGGGCGGCCACTCGCCGATCTCGTCCGCGCCAGGGGATTCGGCGGCGAGCGAACCGGAGGCGTGCCGCGTCCACGGCTGCCCGTCCTCGTCCGACCGCGCGTGGACCGCCACCGACCGGCGGCCCGCCACCTCCGCGCCGATCACGACCTGCAGCCGCACCGCCCGCCCCTCGGGCAGCACGAGCGGCGCTTCCAGGGTCAGCTCCTCCACCACGTCCAGGCCGACGTGGCGGGCGGCGGTCGAGGCGAGGTCGAGGAACGCCGTCGCGGGCACCAGCACCGCGCCGTCCACGACGTGGTCGGCCAGCCACGGCTGCGCGGCGAGCGACAGCCTGCCGTTGAGCACGGTCTCGTCGTCGTGGTCGGCCAGCTCGACCCCGGACGCCAGCAACGGGTGCCGCACCACGTCCAGGCCGAGCACGCGGGCGTCCGTACCGGTCGACGGCGCGAGCCAGAACCGGTCGCGCCGGAACGGGTACGTGGGCAGGTCCGCGGCCACCGCGCCGGGGAAGAACGACGCCACGTCCACCACCGCGCCGTGCGCGTGCGCCTCCGCCAGACCGGCCGCGAACGTCTCCGCCTCGTCGCGCCCCGCGCGCAGCAGCGGCACCGCGGTCACGTCGGCGAGCGACTTGCGCGCCATCGCGGTGAGCACCGCGTCGGGCCCGACCTCCACGAACACCGTGCAACCCTGGTCGGCCAGCCGCCGGGTGGCGTCCAGGAAGCGGACCGGCTCACGGATCTGACGCGCCCAGTGGTCGGGCGAGGCCAGCTGCTCGGCGGTCGCCAGGTCACCGGTCAACGTCGACACGATCGGGATGGCCGGCGGCCGGAACTCCAGCCCTTCGGCCACCCGCCGGAACTCGTCCAGCACCTCGTCCATGTGCGCCGAGTGGAAGGCGTGGCTCACGGTGAGCCGCCGCGTCCGGCGACCCTGCTCGCGCCAGTGCGCGGCGACCCGCTCGCACGCGTTCTCGTCACCGGACACCACGACCGAGCCCGGCTCGTTGACCGCCGCGAGGCCGACCACGCCCGTCTCGGCGGCCAGCGAACCCGCGACTTCCTCCTCCGCCGCCTCGATCGCGATCATCGCGCCGCCGGCGCGGGCGGCCTGCATGAGCCTGCCCCGTGCGGCCACCAGCGCCGCCGCGTCGGCGAGCGACAGCACCCCGGCCACGTGGGCGGCCGCGATCTCGCCGATGGAGTGGCCCGCGAGCAGGTCCGGCCGCAGGCCGTGGTGGTCGAGCAGCCGGAACAGCGCCACCTCGACGGCGAACAGCGCGGGCTGGGTGTAGCGGGTCTGGTGCAGCAGGTCGCCGTCCTCGGCGAACACCACCTCGCGCAGCGGGTGGTCGAGCAGCCCGTCGAACGCGGCGCACACCTCGTCCAGCGCCTCGGCGAACACCGGGTGCGCCTCGTACAGCCCGCGGCCCATGCCCGGCCGCTGCGCGCCCTGGCCGGTGAACAGCAACGCCGTCCGACCGGTCCGGGTGGCACGGCCGCGGACCACGGTCGGCGCGTCGGTGCCCGCGCTCACCGCGTCCAGCCCGGCCAGCAGGTCGTCGCGGGTGCGGCCGAGCACGACCGCCCGTTCCGCGAACGGGGTGCGGGTCACCAGTGCCGCACCGACCCGGGCCGGCGGCACGTCGGGTGAGGCGTCGAGGAATCGGCGCAGCCGCTGGGCGTGCGTGCGCAGCGCGGTCTCGTCACGGGCCGAGAGCACCCACGGCGTCGGCGCGGTCGGCTCGACGTGCTCGGCGGCGGCCGGTTCGACGTGCTCCAGCACCACGTGCGCGTTGGTGCCGCTGATGCCGAACGACGACACGGCGGCACGGCGCGGGCGGTCGGTCTCCGGCCACGGCCGGGCCTCGGTGAGCAGCTCGACCGCGCCGGACGACCAGTTGACGTGCGGTGACGGCTCGTCCACGTGCAGCGTCCTGGGCAGCACGCCGTGCCGCATCGCCTCGACCAGCTTGATCACGCTGCCGACGCCCGCGGCGGCCTGCGCGTGCCCGATGTTCGACTTGAGCGAACCCAGGTACAGCGGCTCGTCGCGATCACGCCCGTAGGTCGCCAGGATCGCCTCGGCCTCGATCGGGTCGCCCAGCCGGGTGCCGGTGCCGTGCGCGTCCATCGCGTCGATGTCCGAAGTGGACAGCCCGGCGTCGGCGAGGGCGTCGCGGATCACGCGTTCCTGCGACGGGCCGCTGGGCGCGGTGAGGCCGTTGGAGGCGCCGTCCTGGTTGATCGCCGTCCCGCGCACGACCGCCAGCACGCGGTGGCCGTTGCGGCGCGCGTCGGACAGCCGTTCCAGCACCAGCACGCCGACGCCCTCGGCCCACGCGGTGCCGTCGGCGGCGGCGGCGAACGACTTGCACCGACCGTCCGGCGCGAGCCCGCGCTGGCGGGAGAACTCCAGGAACATGCCGGGCGTGGCCATCACCGCCGCACCGCCCGCGACGGCCAGCGTCGACTCGCCATGGCGCAGCGAGCGCACCGCCAGGTGCAGCGCCACCAGCGACGACGAGCACGCCGTGTCCACGGTGACCGCGGGCCCGAGCAGGCCGAGCTGGTAGGCGATCCGGCCGGACGCGACGCTGGTCGTGCCGCCGGTCAGCAGGTAGCCCTCGGTGCCGGCGGGCGCGTCGTGCATCCGCGGCCCGTAGTCCTGGGCGGTCGCGCCGACGAACACGCCGGTGCGGGTGTCCTTGAGCGACTCGGGGTCGAGCCCGGTGCGTTCGAGCGCCTCCCACGTCGTCTCCAGCAGCAGCCGCTGCTGCGGGTCCATGCCCAGCGCCTCACGGGGCGAGATGCCGAAGAACTCGGCGTCGAACTCGCCCGCGTCGGGCAGGAAACCGCCCTCGCGGACGTAGGTGTGGCCGCCGCGCTCGGGATCCGGGTCGTACAGGTCCTCCGGCCAGCCGCGGTCGGTCGGGAACGCGGAGATGCCGTCCCGACCCTCGGCAACCAGCTGCCACAGGTCCTCGGGCGAGCGGACACCGCCGGGGTAGCGGCACGCCATGCCGACGATCGCGATCGGCTCGTCGACGGGCCGGGTCGCGGTGGTGGTCTCCACCTCGGCACCGCCACCGACCAGCTCGGACACCAGGTGGTCGACCAGCCGGGCCGGGGTCGGGTGGTCGAACAGCAGGCCGCTGCGCAGCGTCAGCCCGGTGGCCGCGCCCAGCTCGTTGCGCAGCTCGACGGCCAGCATCGAGTCGAACCCCAGCTCCCGGAACGGCGCGCCCGGCTCGACCGGCGCATCGGCCGCCAGACCCAGCACGGCGGTGATCTTGGCCGTCACCAGGTCGGTGACCACGCGCGTGCGTTCCGGCTCGGACAACGTGCCCAGGCGCTCGGCGAGCACGTTGTCGGTGACCGGGGTGGGGTTCTCGCGCGCGGCGGTGATCGTGCGGGGAGCGCGGGCCGCGCCGTCGAGCCAGTGGCGTTCCCGGGTGAACGCGTAGGTGGGCAACGGCACCCGCCGACCGCCCAGCCCGGCGTAGAGCGCGCACCAGTCGACTTCGGCGCCCCACGTGAACCAGCGCGCCACGGCGGTGAGCAGCGTGCGCACCTCGGGCCGCCCGGACCGGGCCACCGCCACCGTGCCGACCTCAACCGCCGCCGACTCGGCGACCATCGGCGCGCACACCGCGTCCGGACCCAGTTCCACGAACGAACCCACGCCCTCGGCTTCCAGCGCCCGCACCGCGTCGCTGAACCGCACCGGCCGGCGGACCTGCTCGACCCAGTACTCCGGCGTGGTCCACTCGTCCCGCACGACCTCGCCGGTCACCGTCGACACGGCGGCGATGCGCGGCTCGTGGAACGTCAGGCCTTCGGCGACGCGCCGGAAGTCGGCCAGCATCGGCTCCATCCGGTGGGAGTGGAACGCGTGGCTGACCGCCAACCGCTTGGTGCGCCTGCCCAGCGCGGCACAGGCCGCGACCACCTCGGCCACCGCGTCCTCGTCACCGGCGACCACCACCGCGCGCGGCCCGTTCACCGCGGCGATCGAGACGCCGTCGACCAGCAGGGGCCGCACCTCGTCCTCGGTCGCCTCGACCGCGGCCATGGCACCGCCCTCGGGCAGCGCCTGCATCAGCCGTCCGCGCGCGGCCACCAGCGCGCAGGCGTCGGCGAGGGACAGCGCACCGGCGACGTGGGCCGCCGCGATCTCGCCGATCGAGTGGCCCGCCACGAAGTCCGGCCGCGGACCCCACGATTCGAGCAGCCGGAACAGCGCGACCTCGACCGCGAACAGCGCGGGCTGCGTGTAGCCGGTGTGGTCGAGCCCGTCACCGGTCTCGATGACCTCCCGCAGCGGTCGGTCCAGCACCGGGTCCAGGTGCGCGCAGACCTCGTCGAAGGCCGCGGCGAACGCCGGGAACGCCCGGTGCAGCTCCAGCCCCATGCCGACGCGCTGGGCGCCCTGGCCGGTGAAGACGAACGCGTGCCGCCCGTCCGGCCGCGCGGCGCCGACGACGACGTCACCCCCGGTCTCCCCGGCGGCGAGCCGGTCGAGCGCGGTGAGGAAGCCGTCCTGATCGTCCGCGACGACGACGGCCCGGTGCCCGAAGACCGAGCGGGTGGACACCAGCGACCACCCGACGTCGACGGTGTTGGTGTCGTCCGCCACGGCGTCGCGCAGCCGGGCCGCCTGGCCGCGCAGGGACTCCGCGCCGCGGGCGGACAGCACCCACGGCAACGCGGTGCGCTGCTCGGGAGCCGGTTCCGTGGCGACGGCGGGCCCTTCCGACACGATGACGTGGCAGTTCGTGCCGCCCATGCCGAACGAGCTGACACCCGCCACCAGTGGCGCGTCCGGCCGCGGCCACGCGGTCAGCTCCCGCTGCACGGACAGGTTCAGCTCGGCCAGCGGGATGGCCGGGTTCGGCGTGGCGAAGTTCAGGCTCGGCGGCAGCTCGCGGTGCGCGATGCCCAGCAGCACCTTCACCAGGCCCGCGATGCCCGCCGCGCCCTCCAGGTGGCCGATGTTGGTCTTCACCGACCCGACCGGCAGCGGCGCGGTGCGGTCACGGCCCAGGGCGGCACCGAGCGCGGCGGCCTCGATCGGGTCGCCGACCGGCGTACCGGTGCCGTGCAGCTCCACGTACTGCACGTCGTCCGCGGCCAGCCCGGCCCGCCGGACCGCCGCCCGCACCACCTGCTCCTGCGCCTCGCCGCTGGGCACGGTCAGGCCCTCGGTGGCGCCGTCGTTGTTCACCGCACTGCCGCGGATCACGCCGTACACGCGGTCGCCGTCGGCCAGCGCCCGGGACAGCGGCTTGAGCACCACGGCCGCGCCGCCCTCGCCCCGCACGAAACCGTTGGCGCGCGCGTCGAACGTGTAGCAGCGGCCGTCCGGCGAGAGCCCGCCGAACCGCTGCGCGCTCACCCCGCTCTCGGCGAGGATGTTCAGGTTGACGCCCGCGACGATGGCCGCGTCGGACTCGCCGCTGCGCAGGCTCTCCACCGCCAGGTGCACGGCCACCAGGGACGACGACTGCGCCGAGTCGAGCGTCAGGCTCGGGCCGCGCAGCCCGAGGTGGTAGGACACCCGGTTGGCGATGACGCCCCGGTTCAGGCCCGTCATCGAGTGCTGGGTGAGCACCGCGTCACCGTGCTGGTAGGCCAGGGCGGCGTAGTCGTCGCGCAGCGTGCCGACGAACACCGCGGTCCGGCTGCCGGCGAGGTCGGCGGGGACGACCGCCGCGTCCTCCAGCGCCTCCCACGCCAGTTCCAGCACCAGCCGCTGCTGCGGGTCCATGACCGCGGCCTCGCGCGGTGACACGCCGAAGAAACCCGCGTCGAACCGGTCCACCGCGTCCAGGAAACCGCCCCGCCGGGTGCCGTCACCGGCCTGCGGGCGGTCGGGCGGTGCGTCGGTGACGGCGTCGGAACCGCTGCGCAGCAGCTGCCAGAACGCGGCCGGGTCGGGTGCGCCCGGCAGCCGGCACGACAGCCCGACGACGGCGACCAAGTCACCGGGCTCGGGCTCTGCTCCACCACGGTGCGCATTCGTGATCACGCTGGAATCAACCTTTCGTGCCGGAATCGCGAGGGTGTTTTCGGCGCAACCGGAGTCGACCGACCGGTGCGGGCGCGGGCAGACGTGCGGCCATTCGAAGTCGAATCTCGCACGACGCCGGTAATGGCCCGGTACACGTCGGGTCTCGACCGCCCGCGCGGCACCCGATTACCGCCCGCGGGGCGCCGCGGTTACCGCTCGCGGGGCGTTCCGGTTACCGACAGGTGGGCGGTAAGTGGGGCGGGTCCGGAATACTTTTCATCACGAAATCCCTGCGGACGTCAATAGTTCAACGCCGGAAAGGGAGAAAACCTGACATGGCTACCACCACGACCGGTTTCGAACCGGTCACCGAGGCGCACGACCACATCGACGTGTACGTCCGCGCGTTCAACTCCGGCGACCCGGACCTGCTGCTCGCGCTCTACGCCGACGACGCGGTGTCGGTGTGGGAGGGCCAGGCGATGACCGGTCAGCCCCGGAGGGACGCGCTGGCCGAGATCCTCGGCGGCGGGCCGAAGATGACCGCCACCATCCGCGAGTCGCACGTCACCGCGGACGCGGCCCTGATGATCGTGGACTGGATGGTCGAGACCCCCCAGCCCGACGGCACCACCGAGACGATGTCCGGCCAGGCCGTCGACGTGCTGCGCCGCGCGGCCGACGGCCGGTGGCGCCACGTGATCGACCACCCCCACGGCGCCGAGCGCTGACCGAGAACGATTCTGGAGAGCACCCGTGACCAACACCTTCACCGACGTCGCGTCCGTGGTGGACGCCGTCAAGGACATCGTCCCCAAGCTGCTGGAGAACGGCCGGGAAGCCGAGGAGCTGCGCTGGCTCCCGGAGGAGAACATCGCCCTGCTGGAGAAGGCAAGCGTGTTCCGCATCGCCACGCCCAAGCGGTACGGCGGGCTCGACCTCCCGATCGAGGACCAGGTCCGGGTGCTCACCGAGGTGGCCCGGGGCTGCGGCTCGACCGGCTGGGTGGCCATGGTGTGGACGTCGAGCACCTGGCTGGCCACCCTGTTCCCCGACCGCGCGCAGGAAGAGGTCTTCGCGAGCGACTCGGTGCGCATCTCCGGCGGGTTCACCCCGAACGGCACGCTCACCCCGGTCGACGGCGGTTACGTCCTGGACGGCAGCTGGCGGTTCAACTCCGGCTGCCGCGGCGCGGACTGGAACATCGCGACCTCGACCGTGCACCACCCGGACGGCACGCAGGAGGAGCTCGTCGCCATCGTGCCGATGTCGGAGTTCACCGTCGCCGACGACTGGCACACCTCCGCCGCGGCCGCCACGGGCAGCTCGACGTCCACCGCGAAGAGCGTGTTCGTCCCGGCGCACCGGGTGATCACCTTCGTGGACGCGATCCTGGGCTCCGCACCGGACCGCACCCCGACCCCGGGCCGCGGCTACGGCCTGTTCAGCTTCGTGCTGGCCTCCGCGGTGGCGACCTACGTCGGCATCGCCAAGGGTGCGCTGGAGCTGTTCCTGGAGCGGGTCAAGGGCCGCGCCATCGCCTACACCAACCACACGGACCAGTCCCAGCACCCGCTCACCCAGATCCAGGTGGCGACCGCGGCGAACAAGATCACCGCCGCGGAGGCGATGCAGGACCGGTGGCTGCGGCTGCTCCAGGAGCGCGCGGACGCGGACGAGCCGATGACCGACGCGGAGAAGGCGGCGATGCGCGGTCAGGCCGCGTTCGCGATCCAGCTCGCCAAGGAGGCCGTCGAGGTGCTCTACACCGCGAGCGGCGCGACGGTCATCCAGCGCGCCGTGCCGCTCCAGCGGTTCCACCGCGACATCCAGGGCCTGGCGCAGCACGGCCTGCTGCTGCTGAGCACCAACCTCGAAGTGCACGGCCGGGTCCTGCTCGGCCTCGACCCGGACAGCCCGTTCCTGTGAGCACGACAGGCGAAAGCGAGAAGCGATCGTGACCGACACCGTTGGCAGTCTCGACCTGGTCCTGACCGACGACCCCGACCAGCAGAACGAGGTCTTCACCGTCGCGTTCAACTCCGGCGACGGCGACCTGTTCGACCGGCTCTACCACGCCGACGCGATCTCCAACCTGTCCGGTCAGCCGCTGACCGGACAGGCTCGGGTGGAGGCGATCAAGCAGATGCTGGCGGCGAAGCCTTCGCTGTCGGCGACGCTGCGCGAGGTCTACACGACCGGGGACACCCGGCTGTTGATCGTGGACTTCGAGTTGGAGGCGCCCGGCGAGGACGGGACGCCGGTCAGGATGACCGGTACGTGTACTGATGTGATGACGCGGGACTCGAACGGCCGGTGGTTCATGGCCGTCGACCGGCCCGTGATCGACGAGCCCGCCGCGTAGTGCCTATGGGTGGTCGGGCGCGGAGAGAGCGCGCCCGGCCGCCCGTGGGGGCTTGAGAACTTGAAAAGCGTTAAAAAGCGTCCTCGCCGGACGCCGGACGGGCAGATCAGCAGGATGACATCCCCCGGTTCCGTTCGAGGTCTGGTTGCGTCGGGAACTGCTGACCCAGCGTGGTCCCGGGGCTCGTGTCATCCCACCGACCTCCCTCCGGGCTACCACACGCGTCAAGGGGGCAGTTCCAGCCCAATCCGCCGGTCATGCCGGAAGGTGCCCCCTTGACGCGTGTGGTAGAGCAAAGCCAGGTCGGCGGGATGACACGAACCCCTACTTCTGCAAAGCGGCCGCACCGCCCCCGGCGCCGTTCGTCCCCGCGCTCGTCGGCGACTCCCGACACTTTTCAGGCTTTCAGTGCCATTCTCACCACACCGGCTGGTAACCGTCGGGTAACCAGCCGGGACGGTTTTCTCGCGAGCGCGGTCGAGAACGTCGGGTTACCGGCGTGTGGTGCCCGTTTCCATAAACTCCGGATCAACGGATCGCGACGACCGGGACAGGTTCGTCGTCAGGCCTCGCACACCCCTGGAGAACAGCAGTGGCACCCTCGACGCCTGCCCCCGGGCTTTTCGACTACCAGTACTACCAGGACCCCTACCCGGCGTTCGAGTGGTTGCGGAACAACGCGCCGATGCACGAGTTCCGATTCCCGGTCGGCGAGGTGCCGATGTGGATCGTGAGCCGGTACGACGACGTCCGGGAGCTGATGGGCGACCCGAGGTTCAGCACCGATGCCACGGCGTGGGCGAGCGATGAGTTCAAGGCTTCCGGCATGGTGCTCGGCGAGGGCACGGTGTTCGAGAAGACGCTCACCGTGCTGGACCCGCCGGACCACACGCGGGTGCGCAAGCTCGCGATGAGCGCGTTCACGCCCCGCAAGATCGCCCAGTGGAAGAGCACGATCGAAGGGGTCGTGGCCGGTGCGCTGGACCGGCTGGCCGCGCAGGAGCAACCGGACCTCATGGACTACGCGGGCCAGGTCGCGGCGGAGGTCATGGGTGCCTTCCTCGGGTTCCGGCTGGACCGCTACGAGGACACCATCTCGGCGATCGAGCGCGCGTTCAACCCCGCCCCGGACAGCCAGGACGACGTGCGGCTGGCGTACGGCGAGATCGAGCAGTACGCCCGTGAGCTGATCGAGGAGAAGCGGCGGGAGCCGGGTGAGGACCTCGCGTCCACGCTCATCACCGCCCGCGACGGCGGCGACCGGCTCAGCGAGGACGAGCTGGCGTCGATGATCGCGCTGATGATCCTGGCGGGCCTGGACACCACCCGCAACCTGGTCGGCTCGGCGAGCCTGGGCCTGCTGGACTTCCCCGACCAGCGCAAGCTGCTGGCCGAGCAGCCGGAGCTGATCGACGCGGCGGTGGAGGAGTTCCTGCGCTACGACGGCGCGTTCACCATCGGCCTGTTCCGCTTCGCCAAGGAGGACCTGGAGTTCGGCGGCGTGCGGCTGCGCGCGGGCACGCCCGTGGTGGCGGCCCTGCAGTCGGCGAACCGGGACGAGCGCAAGTACGTCGACCCGAACCGGCTGGACTTCACCCGCACCGGTCCCCGCCACCTGGGCCTGGGCCACGGCCTGCACAACTGCCTCGGCTCGGCCCTGGCGCGGCTGGAGACCAAGATCGCGCTGCCCGCGCTGTTCACCCGGTTCCCCGAGATGGAGCTGGCCATCCCGCGCGACGAGATCCACTACACCGAGGACTGGATCTCCCGCACGGTCATCACGTTCCCGGTGCGCCTCGGCGCCGATCACGGCAACTGAGCGCCGCGGAATTCCCGACCTGAACGCGCGGCCGGCTGAACGGCACGCGTCGCGTCGACCCGTGCGCACCAACCATGCTGGGGGTGGAAATTGGCTGCTGAGTTCGACTACATCGTCGTCGGTGCCGGTTCGGCGGGGTGCGTGCTCGCCGCCCGCCTGTCCGAGGACGCGGGCGTCCGGGTGGCGCTGGTGGAGGCGGGCGGACCGGACGACGACCCGGACATCCGGGTGCCGCTGCACGCGGCACGCCTGCTCGGCACTTCGATGGACTGGGGCTTCACCACCGTGCCGCAGTCCGGGTTGGCCGGTCGCGAGGTGTACTGGCCGCGCGGCAAGGTGGTCGGCGGATCGTCGTCGGTCAACTTCCAGATGTGGGTTCCGGGCCACCGCGACGACTACGACCCGTGGGTCGCCGCCGCGGGCCCGGAGTGGTCCTGGGACGCGGTGCGACCGTACTTCCGCCGGTCCGAGCGGTGGGCGGGCGACCAGGCCGACGGGCACACCTACGGCACCGATGGTCCACTGTGGATCTCGCCGCCCCGCGACCCGGACCCGAGCACCGCGCGCTTCCTCGACGCGTGCGCGGACCTGGGCCTGAAGGAGGTGCCCGGCGGGATCGGCGGCCCCGACCACACCGGTTCCTCGCTCACGCCCCTCAACCAGTCGAACGGCGCGCGCTGGAGTGCCGCCGACGGCTATCTCAGGCCCGCGCTGGAACGCGGGAACCTGAAGGTCCTCACCGGTGCGCAGGTGCGTCGCGTGCTGCTGCACGACGGCCGCGCCACCGGCGTCGAGTTGGCCGGGCAGACCTTGACCGCGCGGCGCGAGGTGATCCTGTGCGCGGGCGCGGTCGGCTCACCGCACCTGTTGATGCTGTCCGGCATCGGCGACGCCGACCACCTCCGGGCCGCCGGCGTCACGCCGCTGGTGGACCTTTCCGGCGTCGGCCGCAACCTCCAGGACCACGTGGCCGTGGACCTCGTGCGGGACGCGGCGGTACCCGTGCGGCTCGCGACCGCCGACACGCCCGCCCACCGCGAGCGGTACGACCAGCACCGGCTCGGCCCGCTCACCTCGAACATGACCGAGGCCGTGGCGTTCCTGCGCGCCGACGGCGGCTCCGGCCCACCGGACCTGGAGCTGATCTGGGCGCCGGTGGCGTTCACCGAGGAAGGCCCGACAGGTGCCGGGTTCACCGTGGCGGTGGTGCTGCTGCAACCGGACAGCACCGGCCGGATCACCCTCGCCGACGCCGACCCGGCCACGCCGCCGCGCATCGACCCCGGCTACCTCACCGAACCCTCGGACGTGGACCGGTTGCGCGCGGGTCTGCGGTTCGCCGACCGGTTGCTGCGCGGCGAGGCGCTGAGCCCGCTGCTGGCCGACCAGCCCCCGCTGCCCGGGTCCGACGACGAGCTGGGCGAGCTGGTGCGCGCGCGGGCCGAGACCCTGTTCCACCCGGTCGGCACGTGTCGCGCGGGACGTGCCGACGATCCGGACGCCGTGGTGGACCCGCACCTGCGGGTGCGCGGTGTCGCCGGGCTGCGCGTGGTCGACGCGGCGGTGATGCCGCGGCTGCCGCGCGGCCACACCCACGCCACCACCGTGATGATCGCCGAACGCGCCGCGGACCTGATCCGCGCGGACGCCGGAGCACCGGCAGCAGCCGACCACCCGCCAACCACCCGGGAGCCAGCGTGAGCCAGACATCGGATGCACCCACCCACCAGGCCATCGTGATCGGGGCGGGCTTCGCCGGCGTGACCGCCGCGCGCGAGCTGTCCACCGCCGGCCTGCGCCCCCTGCTGCTGGAGGCCGCCGACCGCGTCGGCGGCCGGGCGCGCACCGAGACCTTCGCCGGCAAGAGGATCGAGCTGGGTGCGGCCTGGTTCTCACCGCACCAGCCGCGGGTCCGCCAGGAGCTGGAGCGCTACGGCATCGCGCTCGTGCCGCAGGGCGTGATGCCGGAGCACGCGGTGTTCCCGACCGACGAAGGCGTGGGCCCGATCGACCCGGCGGAGGCGTTCGGGCACTACGGGCAGCTGCTGACGAAGTACTTCGCCGGGTCGCGGGAGCTGTTCCCGGAGCCGGAGGAGCCGCTGCTCGGCGGTGCGCGGCTGCGCGAGGCCGACGCGTTGTCGATGCGCGACCACCTCGACCGGCTCGGGCTGTCGACCCGCGACGAGCGCTGGCTGAGCAACATCACCGGCACCTACTCGGGCGGCGACAGCGCCCGTGGCGCGTACACCGGTCTGGCGCAGTGGTGGGAGCTGCCCGGCGGCACGGTCGACGGGTGGAACACCCTCATCGGCATGAGCCCGGAGACCGGCATGAGCGGTCTGCTGGAGGCCATGGTCGGTGACGCGGACGCGGAGCTGCGCCTGGGCACCCGCGTCACGGCGGTGGACGACGACGGCGGCCTGGTGCGGGTCACCACGAGCGGCGGCGAGGTCTTCTCCGCGCCGGTCGTGGTGGTCGCGGTCCCGACGAGCGCCTGGGAGACCATCCGGTTCGGCAACGGCCTGCCCGACGTCCACGTCTCGGCCGCCGCGAGCAAGCTGTCCGTGCCGGCCAGCGCCAAGTTCTGGCTGCGTGCCGGTGGCGGTGTCGGCGCCATCTCCGCGCACGCCCCGGAGGGCTACCCGATCTCGTCGCTGTTCACCTACTACGAGCTCGACGACGGCGACCAGCTGCTGATCGGCTTCAGCCAGGACGCGTCGTTCGACGTGCGCGACCGGGACCGGCTGGTGGAGGCGGTGCGCCTGTTCGGCGACATCGAGGTCCTCGACGTGCGCGCCCACGACTGGGGCCGTGACGAGTTCACCCGCGGCGGGTGGTCGTTCCGGCGGCCGGGTCAGCTGTTCGAGCACCTGCCCTCGATCCTCCAGCCGCACGGCCGCCTCACCTTCGCCAACGACGGCCTGGTCGAGGGCTGGGTCGGGTTCGTGGAGGGCGCGATCGAGTCCGGTGAGCGCGCCGCGCGCCAGGCGGTCGAGTTCGCCGCGTGAAAGGAACGGCGCCCGACGCGGCCCCCTCGGACGGGACCGCGTCGGGCGCCGGGTTCGGCCACCGTCGGGTCAGCGCCCGTAGAGCTGGAACGTCACGCCGTAGGCGCCGAAGCCCGGCGGGATGTCGCTCATGATCTGGGTCAACGTGCCGCGGGCCTGGGCTGCGGGATCTTCGTCCCGCAGCGCACCCAGGTAGGCGCGGTGTTCGGCCAGCGCCGCGACGGAGAGCTCGAAACCCTTCTCCCCCACCGTGACGACGTGCGTGGGGTGCGGTGATCCGGCGACGGCCACGTGGCGCACGCCGTCCCACGGCTGGAACGCGCCGTCGGCGAGCTGCTCGGGGAAGATCCAGCGGTTGCCCGCGTCACCCACCGCGTCCAACACCGCGCGGCCGACCACGCGGTGGTCCGGGGTGTTCCAGGAGCTGCCGTCCCAGGTGTCGTGGTGGTTGATCGTGACCACCAGTTCGGGGCGGTGGCGGCGGATCTCGCGGGCCAGCTCGCGGCGCAGCGCGACACCGCCCTCGATCACGCCGTCGTGGTGCCCGTCCAGGAAGTCCACTGTGGACACGCCGACCACGGCGGCGCTGGCGCGCTGCTCGGCTTCCCGGACCACCGCCGCCTCGTCCGGCGGCAGGCCGTCGATACCGGCCTCGCCGCGGGTGACCAGGAGGTAGGAGACCTCCCGCCCCGCCGCGGTCCACTCCGCCACGGCACCCGCGACGCCGTACTCCATGTCGTCCGGGTGCGCGATGATCGCCAGCGCGCGCTGCCAGTCGTCCGGGAGCAACTCAAGCCGCTCGGCCAACCTGGCCTCCTCTTCGGTACGCCACTTCGACCGCGGACCGGTGCGGTCCGCGGTCGAAGCAGGGGTTGATCTTCTGTTCTGCTCAGAACTGCGGGTACTGCAACCTCTCGCCGAGACCGCCGTCGACGGGCAGCTTGACGCCGGTGGTGAAGGTGGCGTCGGCGGCCAGGAACAGCGCGGCACGCGCCACCTCCTCCGCGGAACCGTGCCGCTTCATCGGCGTCATCTCGTCACCGACAGCCTGCAGCACGGTCCGCTGCTCCGCCGTCAAACCGGGCACACCCATGCTCGGCGTGTCGATGAACCCGGGGCTCACCGCGTTGACCCGGATGCGGCGGGGCAGCAGTTCGGAGGCGAGGACCTGGGCGAAGGAGAACAGCGCCGCCTTCGTCGCCGAGTACACGCCCATGGTCGGCTGGCCGCCCTCGTCGGCGATCGAGCTGGTGAACACCATCGCGCCGCCGTCCTCCATCAGCGGCAGCAGGCGCTGGACGGTGAAGAACGCGCCCTTGGTGTTGACCGCGAACTGGCGGTCGTAGCTCTCCTCGGTCACCGCGACGATCGGTTCGAGCACCGCCGTGCCGACGTTGACGAACAGGTAGTGGAACCGCCCGAACCGCTCGGCCACCAGCTCGCCGAGCGCGGCGATGTCACCCATGCTGGTGACGTCCGAGCGCACCACCGCGGCCCGCTCGCCCAGCTCGGCGCCCGCCTTGTCCACGTTGGTCTCGTCCCGACCGGTCGCCACCACCGCGGCGCCCTCGTCGAGGAGGGCGGCGGCGATCGCCAGCCCCATCCCGTGCGTGCCGCCGATGACCACGGCCTTCTTGTCCGCGTACCTGCTCATGTGCTTGTGCTCCACAACGTAGGTTGGTTGGCCAACGGGGTCTGGCGGTCAGGACAGGTGGACCGGGAGTTCGCGGTGCCCGTTGGAGATGAAGGACTCCAGCATCGGGATCGACTCCGCCGGGGTCGCGAGCGCCAGGTCGGGGAACCGGTCGAACACGGCGGGGATCGCGATGGACGCCTCCAGCCGGGCCAGCGGCGCGCCGACGCAGTGGTGCACGCCGTGGCCGAACGCGATGTGGTCGCGCCGGGTCGGTCGCCGGGTGTCGTACCGGTCCGCGGTGCCGCCGTGGACCTTCGGGTCGCGCCCCGCCGCGCTGAACGAGATGACGATCGCCTCGCCCTTGCGGATCACCAGGTCGGGCAGCTCGATGTCCTCGACG
Organism: Saccharothrix sp. CB00851; assembly: GCF_001905065.1. Taxonomy (NCBI): domain Bacteria; kingdom Bacillati; phylum Actinomycetota; class Actinomycetes; order Pseudonocardiales; family Pseudonocardiaceae; genus Saccharothrix; species Saccharothrix sp. CB00851. The sequence goes on along the minus strand of NZ_LWLC01000007.1, from coordinate 143,480 downwards.
GCGTACCGCAGCGGCAGGTTCGCGAACGGTGCCTCCAGCCGCAGCGACTCCTCGATCGCGTCCTCCCACGTCACCTCGCCCGCGCGCACCAGCTTGAGCTGGTCGGGGTTGGTGAGCAGGGCGTACACCGTCTGGTCGAGGAGGTTGACGGTGGTCTCGTGGCCCGCGGTGAACATCAGCAGCAGGGTGTCGGCGAGTTCCCGGTCGGTGAGGCCGGGCCCGCCGTCCTCCGCACGTGCGGTGATCAGGCCGGTGGTCAGGTCGTCGCCGGGGTCGGCGCGCCTGACCTCGACGAGGTCGGCCATGAGCCCGTACAGCTCCTGCTCGTTGGCCTTGGCCTCCTCCTCGGTGACCGCGGTCTGGAGCATCGCGGCCACCGCGCGCAGCAGGCGGTCGCGGATGTCGTCGGGCATGCCGAGCAGCTCGGAGATCACCTGCGTGGGCAGCGGGTAGGCGAACTCCTGGCGGAAGTCCACCGGCCGGCCGGGCGGCGTGGCGGCCATCTTGTCCAGCAGCTCGGCGGTGATGCTCTCGATGCGCGGGCGCAGGGCGGCGGTCCGGCGGGCGGTGAACGTCTTGGCCACCATCTTGCGCAGCCGGGTGTGCTCCGCGCCGTACGCGGTGATCATGTTCCGGTCGGCGACCCACATGGCCAGCGGCCAGGTCTTGGCCAGCTCGCTCTCGCCGTTGCCCCACGCGGGCCAGTGGCGGTAGGCGTCGCGGGACACCCGCGGGTCGGTCAGCAGTTGTTTGACCAGGGCGTGGTCGGTCACCCACCAGACCACGACGCCACCGGGCAGCTCGGCCAGTGCGGCTCGGCCGAGGGCGCGCAGGCGCTCGCCGGTGCCGTGCAGGTCACGGCCGGTGGGGTCGATGACCAGGGGACGGTTCGGGTTGCTCATCGCGGCACTCCGTCGATAGGGCCGGGGGTCGGTTGGGCCGGTGTCGGGTTGGCTCGGCCGGGGTCGATCGGCCGGGGAACGCTCGGCCGAAGCCGGCTTCACCGGACCGGTGGCCGGTGTCGGCTGAACCGAGGTCGGCCGGGCCGGTCCGGCTCCGGGCGCGCGTCGGCTCGGCCGGGCCGGTCGGCGCCAGGATCGGGTGGGCTGGTGTGTCGAGTGGGGAGGGTGTCCAGCGGTGGGGAGGGTCCGGCCGGCCCGAGGCCCCGGCTGGGTCAGGCCGGGATGGGTGGCCGGGGTCGGCCGGACCGAGGTCGGGAGGGTGGCTAGGCCTGCGCCAGCCACCGGTCGTCCTGCGCGTGGACCAGGGCGCACAGGTCGCGCAAAGCGGTGTCGAGCTTCTCGATCTCCGCGTCGGTCACGTGGATCGACGGCTCCAGCCGCAGGGTCGTCGTGGCGCTCGCGGTCGGGAAGGTCCGGATCTTGTGCTCGCGCAGCAGGTAGCTCGCGATGCCGAACCCGAGGAAGCCCTCCTCGGCGATGCCCCGGATCGCGGGCGACGACGCGTCCAGCTGGTCCTGGAACTCGACGCCGAGCATCAGCCCGCGCCCGCGCACCTCCTTGATCACGTCCGGGTACTCCTTCCAGAGCCCCGTGAGCACCTCGGTCAGCCGCTCGCCGCGCTCCGCGGCCTTGCGGTACGCCGCACCGTCCTCGGCCTCCAGCAGCTCAAGCACCTTGAGCGCGATGAGGCTGGAGAAGCTGTCCTTGGCGAACGTCGAGCTGTGCAGCAGCTCGAAGTCCTTGCGGTAGCGGCGTTCCCGCACCAGCACCGCGGACGTCTTGGCGATGCCGCCGCCCAGGCTCTTGGCCAGCACGTAGTAGTCGCCGCGCAGCCCGATGTGGGTACTGGCGAAGAACGTCCCGGTGCGGCCCATGCCGCTCTGGATCTCGTCCAGCACGATCGGGCAGTCGAGCTCGGCGCAGACCCGCTCGATCTCCCGGGCGTACTCGGCGTTGACCGGCTTGATGCCCGCCTCGCCGCGGATCGGCTCGACGAAGAAGCCCGCGAAGATCGGGAAGTCCCGCCGCACCACCGACACCACGCCGTCGGCGACCTGGACGTCGAACACCTGGCGGCGCTCCTCGGCGACGACCTCGCGCAGCCGGTCGGGCGCGTCCGACGGCACGAACCGCGCCCGCGGCCCCAGCCGGGTGAACGGCAGCCGCAGGTCGGGGTTGTAGGTCAGGTTCACGCTGGCGACCAGCTTGCCGTGGAACGCGCGCTCCAGCGCGAGGAACACCGGCGGCAGCGCCGCCACCTCGGCGTTGGCCCGCGTGACCTCGGCGACCAGCCCGTCGATGCCCTCCGCCGCGGCCAGGCCGAGCGAGTCGAACGCACCGTCCGCGATGACCGCGCCGTCGGCCACGGCGGCGCGAGCGGCCTCCAGGTTGGCCTCGACCTCGGCGATCAGCTCGGCGGCACGCGCCTGCCGGTCGAACTCGGCGTGCTTGATCACGACCTCGACGCCCTCGGCGCCGCTGTTGGCGAAGAAGCCGAAGTACGGCTCGTCAGTGGCCAGCTCACGGCGCACGATCGCGTTCAGCGCGGTGGCCACCTCGTTGGCGTACGAGTGGCCGAGCATGAGCGTGAAGATCGGGGTCTGGTTGTCCAGGATCTCCTTCGCCCGGGCCACGATCTCGGGGTGGTTGTGCCCGAACATCAGCGAACCGAAGCTGCCGACGAAATCGGTGACCGCCACTTCCCGGTTTTCCGCATCCCGGTAGTAGAGGGTGTTCCCCTCCGCCCGGGTGTAGTGGATCGCCATTCCGAGGCTGGCCATCTTCGCCCGCAGGTTCGCGTCGGCGAATTCCTGCACAGCAGATGAGGAAGCCATTCCACCCGCTCCTTGTCGCTCCGGTCCCCCAGCGCCGCGCGGAATCGCTCGACCGTCGGGATTGCAAATCGGATGCTACCCAGCGGCAAACACCCCGGACCACCGTCGGGGTCTCGCTCCGGTAATGCGTGGGGGATATTTTTTCGGTGGACGTTCGATTACCGCTCGGCGGCCGCCCGGGGGTAATGTGGGCGGCCCACCCGAGACCCGGTGGCACGGGCGGGCCGCCCCACGACCGTCAACCGCCGGTCGACACCGACGACGCCGACGACGCCGACCCGTCGTACCCGAGGGCCGCCTCGTCCTCGCAGGACTCGCCGGACTCGCCGGAGTCACCCGCCGTGCAGCCCGACGCCAGCAGCCACCGCACGTACCTGCGGCGCACCGTCGGCTCCTCCCGGAGCGTGGCGGGCAGCGCGCTGAACAACCCGTCCACGATGTCCCGGAACTGACCGTCCATGTTGGCCAGCAGGGAGTCGAGCAGGTGGTCGATGGTGCCGTCGGACAGCAGGTCCAGCGTGATCGTCACGCCGTGCCGCTCACCGCCGCCCCAGGCCGGGCGCCGCTGCGGCAGCTCCGGTCGTGCGGTGACCAGCACCAGCAGCGGCACCGACCAGGACGGGTCGGCCAGTTCCTCGACGAAGTCCAGCAACGCGTCCTCGCCGAGGTGCAGGTCGTCGATGACCAGCACGAGTGGACGGCGGGTCGCGACCGCCTCCAGCAGCCGCCGCCACGCGGCCCGCGTCCCCGGACCGCACACCGGACCCGATTCCCGGTCGAGCAGCAGGCCGAGCTCCGCGAGCAGCCACTCGCGTTCCTCGCCCGCCATTGCCAGCCGGGAGACGGTCTTCCCCAGTTTCGCCTGCGCGACCGCCGTGCTGTCGTCGCGCCGGATACCGCAGTAGGACGACAGCAGGCTCGCCTGCACCGCGGCCACCGAGTCCCTGGCCAACGGCGGTGTGCGCGCCACCAGGAACCGGACCAGCTCCGGCTGGGCGGTGAACCTCCGCCGGAACTCCGTGATCAGCCGCGTCTTGCCGACGCCCGCTTCGCCCAGCACCGTCACCAGGCGCGGCTCCGCCCGGTGCCGGACCCACTCCAGCAGGCCGTAGAGCGTCTGCAGCTCGCGCTCGCGGGCGACCGGGGCCTCGGCGGGCACCGTCGCCCGGTCCGGCCACTCGCCGGTGACCAGCCAGCCGCGCTCGTCGTTGGCGCGACCGAACGCGATGGCCGACGCGGCGGCGCGGTGGGTCTCGTCGCACACCCGGATGCCACCCGCCGGCGTGTCGAACAGCAGGTACTCGCACTCCTCCAGCAGCCCGCCCGTCACCGTGCGGACGCTGTCGTCCCGGCCGGGCTCGTAGCGCACCACCGCGTTGCCGGTGGCCACCGCGAGCTGGAGGGTGAGCCGCCTGCCGTGACCGGTCGCCGCACCGAGCCGCTCCCGGATGCGCAGCGCGGCCCGCACCGCGCTGGTGGCGTCGTCCTCACGGCGTTCCGGCACACCGAACACGACCAGCGAGAGCGACCCGATCGAGGCGGCCACCTTGCCGTCGAACGCGGCGGCCTCCTCGCGGATGGCCGCGGTGGCGGTCACCAGCGCACGGTCCACTTCGGTCGGTTCCAGGTCGTCGCCGTCCGGGTCGAGCACGGCGCGCACCAGCAGCACGCTGACGTGGCGGCGGTCCGCGGTGACCGACCGCTGGCGGGGCACCACCGGCAGCACCGGTTCCCGCTCGGCGGGCGGCGCCAGGTCCGGGACGCAGCCCAGGTCCACCGTCTCGGCCAGCCGGAGGTCCGCCGGGCGCAGTGCCGCGACGACGGGTCTCGGTGCGGTCGGCGCCGCCAACGCCGGGTCGTGGTTGAGGATCTCGTGCTGCAGCTTCTGCAACGCGCTGCCCGGTTCGAGGCCGAACTGGTCCACCATCACCGCCCTGGCCCTGGCGTAGGCGTGCAGCGCGTCCGCCTGCCTGCCGCTGCGGTACAGCGCCAGCATGAGCTGACCGCACAGCCGTTCCCGCAGCGGTTCCGCCTCGACCAGCGTCTCCAGGTCGCACAGCACGGCCTGGTGCCTGCCGCAGGCGAGCTCGGCCTCGAAGTAGTCCTCCGTGGCGTCCAGGCGCGCGTTCTGCACGGCGGTCAACTCCGGCCAGTTGACGCCGATCTCGACCAGGTCGGCGAGCGCGGGACCACGCCACAGCGCCAACGCCTCGCCCAGCACGGCCGCGGCTTCCTCGGGCGAGCCGGACGCGAGCAGCGAGCGCCCTCTGTCCACTTCCGAGGTGAACCGGTGCAGGTCCACCTGGTCCGGGTCGACCCGCAGCAGGTAGCCCGGCTTCTGCGTGAGCAGGGCCGCCGACCTGTCCGAACCGGACGATTCGTCCAGCACGCCGTGCCGCAGCGCCCACACCGCGTTCTGGAGGATCTTGCGCGCCGACGAGGGCAGGTTCTCCGACCTCCACAGCGCCCGCATCAGCTGGCTGGTGGCCACGACCCTATTCGGTTGGAGTAGTAGGAATCCCAGTGTGGCCCGCTGACGAATGCCTCCGAGAACAATCTGACGATCGCCGTCGACGACTTCCAGCGGACCCAGTATGCGAAAATGCAATTCTCCCCCCAATATGCATGCCAAATGCACAGAGAAAACGCATGACAGTCTTATTCCTACCCCATGGCGTCAACGTACCACGATTGCCCCAACGGACAAAACGTACATCTTCGGCACCACCTCCCGGTGCTGCCGGTACTGGAGACGCCGCGCTCTACGACAAATGGATGATCATTGTTGAGCGGCGTCCGACGACCGAGTAGAATGCTCGATCCACATTCACGGCACCCCAGTTCACCGCGTTGGACATTTGTGTCCAGCCTTTCAGGGGCGGATCTCGGTCGACTCTTGACCCGCTCTCGGACCGCTCTCGGCGACACTCGCGATCGGCATTTCACCTCGCGTTCGCCGGACGAACGGTCCCGCTCCGCTCGACCGGGCGGGCAATCACCCGCCGCGAGCACCGGAGTGAGGGACGACACTACGGGATCGCGCAGATCACGTCGACCTCACCGCGACGGCTTCGGTGACGTTTCCCACGGCCTTTTCATGGCACCGCACCGGACCGACGATCCACAAGGGAGCGTTCCCGGACCGGCGTAGCCCGGACCGGCACCCAGTGGACGACGAGTTACCCCCCGATGAGCGCGCTACTGCACAGTCACACACATCATCCGGAAGGGGGACCCGGATGCTCCGCAACCACCGTCGAGTTCACACGTACGCCCGGCAGTCGTGACGTTCCGTGTCCAAACCGGCCGCCGCGCCGTCCCCGATCGGACCTCCAGCCGTGGTGCCGGACCGCGACGGGCGGCCCTGCCGGAACGCCCCCGACCACATCGAGACCGCGCCCTGACGGGCCTGCCCAAGGAAGAGTCAGACATGTCCGACATCGGCACACACCACAGCCGCCTGCCCTCGCTCACCGGCTTACGCTTTCCCGCGGCACTGCTCGTGTTCGTCTTCCACGCCGCCATGATGGACCCCGAGGTCCGCATCTTCGACGACTCCGCGGCGACCGCGTTCGCGTCGGCCGCGGCGCACACCGGCGCCCTCGGGGTGTCGTTCTTCTTCGTGCTCAGCGGGTTCGTCCTGGCGTGGTCCGCCCGTGAGCGGGACACGCCGGCCGCGTTCTGGCGCCGCCGGTTCGTCAAGATCTACCCGAACTACGTCGTGGCGTGGCTGCTCGCGCTGCTGCTGTTCGCCGGCACGTACACGCCGGTGTGGCGCGCGATCGCCAACCTCTTCATGCTGCACGTCTGGTCGCCCAACTTCATGACGCACTTCAGCGTCGACCCGCCCAGCTGGTCGCTCGGCGTCGAGGCGTTCTTCTACCTGCTGTTCCCGGTGCTGCTGTTCGGCGCCAAGCGGATCGCGCCGGAACGGCTCATGGCCTGGATCGCCGGCACGGTCGCGTGCGTCATCGCGGTACCGCTCTTCGCCTACACCTTCGTCCCGGCGGCGGGCATCCCGCTGCCCGGTGCCGAGGACACCTCCACGGTGCAGTACTGGTTCGTCTACCTGCTGCCGCCGTCGCGGTTGCTCGACTTCGCGCTCGGCATCCTGGTCGCGCGGGCGGTGAAGGCCGGGCGGTTCCCCCGCGTCGGCCTGGTCCCGGCGGGGCTGCTGCTGGCCGCGTCCTACGCGGTCTCGCTGATGGTCCCGCACCTGTACGCGCACCGGGCGGTGTTCACCATCCCGATCGTGCTGCTGATCGTGGCGGCGGCGCAGTCGGACGTGCGTGAGCGGAACACGGTCCTGTCGGGCCGGACGATGGTGTGGTTGGGCGAGATCTCCTTCGCCTTCTACCTGCTGCACTACATCGTCCTCGCGTTCGGCCGGAAGCTGCTGGGCGACCAGCTGTTCTCCGCGCCGGTCGGCACCGCGCTGCTCGTGGTGATGCTCGGTGTCAGCGTGCTCGCTTCGTGGGCCCTGTACGCGTGGGTCGAGCGGCCCATCACGCACCGGTGGTCCAAGCCGCGCACGCGCCGCACGGCGGAACCCGTTCCCCAGCCGGAGCCGACCGTCCACCGCTGACCCCGGAAAGGGTTCGGCCCCGTGCGCCTGGGGGGGTTCGCACGGGGCCGAATGCTGGACGCCTGCCCGGATCAGCCGGCCCGGCCGGGTTCCGGTACGCCGGGCGTGGCGTCCAGCGAGGACGCGTCCGCGGGCTGCGGGTCCGCGTTCGCGTCCGACTCGGGGGCATCGCGGTTCTTGCGGAGCGTGACCATGATCAGCACACCCAGGATCGCCACCATGGCCGCGCCGATGCCGGCGACCACGGTCAGCGAACCGGTCAGCGCTTCCTTGGCGGGCTCCAGCACCGCGTTGCCCAGTTGCTCAGGCAGACCCGCCGCCGCGGCGGTCGCCTTGTCCAGCGAGTCCTGCGCGTCGGTCAACGCCTCCGCGGGCACGCCCGCCGGGTTCACGTCGTCCATCCGGCCCTGGTAAACCGCCGCACCGACGCTGCCGAGGACCGCGACGCCGAGCGCGACGCCCAACTCGGTGCCCGTCTCGGACACCGACGCCGCGGAACCGGCCTTCTCCGGCGGCGCGGAGCCGACGATGATGCCCGTGCCGAGCGCCATCATCGGGCCACCGCCGAAGTAGAGCACCGCCAGGCCGACCACCACGAAACCGAGCCCGCCCGCGGGTTCCACCAGCGACACCAGCACGTAGCCGACCGCCGCGATCAGCTGGCCGACACCGATGACCAGGCCGGGACCGAAGCGCTGTGCGAGCCCCGGCGCCAGCACCGACGAGATCACCATGACGATCGCGGCCGGCAGCAGCGCCAGGCCCGCCCGCAGCGGCGTCAGCCCTTCGACCAGCTGCAGGTACTGCGCGATGATCAGGTACACGCCACCGGTCGCCACCAGGCTGAGCAGCATCACGCTCAGCGCGACGGTGAACGACCGGTTGCGGAACAGCTTCAGGTCGAGCATCGGGTCGGCCATCCCGCGCTGCCGCAGCACGAACACCACGCCGAACACCACGCCGACGACCAGCACCGCGACCGGCACCAGGTCCACGCCGTTGGTGGCCATGTCCTTGATCCCGTAGATCACCGGGATGATCGTGGCCAACGACAGGACGACGCTGACCAGGTCCAGGCGCCCGGCCTCGGCGTCCTTGTACTCGGGCAGCAGCATCGGTCCGACGATGAGCAGGACCACCATGACCACGGCGCCGAGCAGGAACACCGAGCCCCACCAGAACCACTCCAGCAGCAGGCCGCCGACCAGCGGGCCGAGCGCGAGCCCGGCGGAGAACACGCTGGTCCAGATGCCGATGGCGAGCCCGAGCTGCTTCTCGTCGCGGAACATGTTGCTGATCAGGGCGAGCGTCGACGGCATCAGGGTGGCACCGGCGACGCCGAGCAGCGCACGGGCCGCGATCAGCAGTTCCGCGCTCGGCGCGTAGGCGGCGATGATGGACGCGGCACCGAACGCGAGCGCGCCGATCATCAGCAGCTTGCGCCGGCCGATCCGGTCGCCCAACGTGCCCATGGTGATGAGGAAGCCGGCGACGAGGAACGCGTAGCTGTCCATGATCCAGAGCGTCTGCGCGCTGCTGGGCTGGAGGTCCGCACCGATGTGCGGGAGGGCGAGGAACAGCACGGTGACGTCCACCGCGAGCACCAGCGTCGGCAGGGCGAGCACGGCCAGCCCCAGCCACTCCTTGGCGCCGGCACGGACCGCCGTACCCCCCGAGACGGTTTCACTCATGGAGTCTTCCACTTCCCCTGTCGTTCGATCCTGTGACGCGAACCGGCGCGTCGTGCCCCCGCCGCGTCGTGATCCCGTGCGCGATCGCGAACCCGCAGCTCTCGTGCCACCTGCCCAGCGTTCGACCGCGCTTCGGCAGCAGTCTTACTGGTAGCGCTCTTGCTCGGGTCTCGCCCGGCTCTCGTGCGGCCACCGGTCCACTCCCGAACGACGGCGCGACACCGATTGGCGTGCGATAACGTCACCGGTATGCGTTTCGGCATTCTCGGCCCACTGGCGGTTTGGGACACCGGTGGCCGTGAGGTCGCGGTGCCCGAGGTGAAGGTGCGCAAGCTGCTCGCGGTGTTGCTGGTGAACCGCGGCCGCCCGGTCTCCACCGACGAACTGGTCGAAGCGCTGTGGGACCGACGGCTGCCGCGCGACCCGGCCGCGGCGCTGCAGAACAAGGTGTGGCGCCTGCGCCGGACGATCGAGGACGCCGAGCCGGGAGCGGGTGACCTGGTGGTGTCCCAGCCGCCCGGGTACATGTTGCGCTCCGACGCCTGCGACATCGACGCCGACCAGTTCACCGCGCTGGCCACGCGGGCGCACGAGGCCGTGCACCCCGGCAAGCGGGTCGCGCTCGCCGGTGACGCGCTGGCCCTGTGGCGCGGGCAACCGTTGGCGGAGTTCGCCGACGACGGGTTCGTCCAGCCGACGCTCGCCCGCCTGCACGAGCAGCACGTGGTCGCCATCGAGGACCAGGTCGAGGCACGCCTGGAGCTGGGCGAGCACGACCTGCTGGTCAGCGAGCTGGCCGTGCTCGTGGACCGGTACCCGACGCGCGAGCGGCTGCGGGCGACGCAGATGCGCGCCCTGTACCGGGCGGGCCGCCAGCACGAGGCCCTGGCCGGCTACGACGACCTGCGCCGGCTGCTGGCCGACGAGTTCGGCATCGACCCGGGCGCCGACCTGACCGCGCTGCACCAGGCGATCCTCGAACAGGCGCCCGCGCTCGACGCCGCGCAGGCCGTGCCGCCGAACAACCTGCCGGTGCCCCTGACCGACCTGATCGGCCGCGAGCAGGCGATGGACGAGGTGTGCGAGCTGGTCGGGCAGGCCAGGCTCGTCACCCTCACCGGCACCGGCGGCGTCGGCAAGACCAGGCTCGCGCTGGCCACCGCGACGCAGCTCAACCGGCAGTTCCCCGACGGCACCTGGCTGGTGGAGCTGGCCGCCCTGGACCCGCCGGACGACCCGGACGCGGCGATGGCCGAGGTCGCCGGGCTCATCGCGGCCACCCTGGACATCCGGGACCACGCGGTGGCGGGTGTGCCGGTCACCGGCAGGCCGGTCACCCCGGCGACGCGGCTGGCGGCGGCGCTGCGGGGCAAGCGGCTGCTGCTCGTGCTGGACAACTGCGAACACCTCGTCCAGGCGGTCGCCGCGGTCGTCGGCGTCCTGCTCCAGACCGCGCCGCACATCCGGGTGCTCGCCACGAGCCAGGAAGCGATCGGGCTGCCCGGTGAGGTGAGCCTGGTGGTCCCGCCGCTCGACCTGCCGGACACCTCCGCGGTGCAGGAGCCGGCGGAGCTGGAACAAGTCGGTTCCGTGCGGTTGTTCATGGCCCGCGCCCGGGCCGCGTTACCGGGTTTCACCCTCGACCGGGACAACGCGAAGGCGATCGCGGTGCTGTGCAACCGGCTCGACGGGATCCCGCTCGCCCTGGAGCTCGCGGCGACCAGGGTGCGGTCGATCGGCGTGCACGACGTCGTGGCGCGGCTCGACGACCGCTTCCGCCTGCTGAACTCGGGCAACCGCAGTCCCGTGCCCAGGCAGCAGACGCTGCGCGCGATGATCGACTGGAGCTGGGACCTGCTGCCCGGGCCGGAGCGCGCGGTGCTGCGCCGCATCGCCGTGCACGCCGACGGCTGCACGCTCAAGGCCGTGGAGTCGGTGTGCGCGGGGCCGGACGTGCCGGTGGAGGAGGTCGCGAACCACCTCGGCCGCCTGGTCGACCGGTCGCTGGTGATGATGATCGAGGACGCGGGCGGCAGCCGCTACCGGCTGCTGGAGTCCGTGGCCGCGTACTGCCTGGAACGCCTGCAGGAGGCGGGCGAGCGGGACGAGGTGCGGCGGCGGCACAACCGGTACTACGCCGACCTGGTCGCGCCGGCCACCGCCCTGCTCCGGGGCCACCCCCAGCGGGAGTGGCTGCGCCGGCTCGACGCGGAGAGCTCGAACCTGCGCACCGCGCTGGACGGCGCGGTGCAGGACGGGGACGCCGAACTGGCGTTGCGGCTGGTCAACTCGGCGGTCTGGTACTGGTTCCTGCGCGGTCGCCTCGGCGAGGCGCGGCGTGCGCTCGACCTGGCGCTCGGGCTCGACGGCGGTCCCGAGCAGGCGCGGGCGACGGCGACGGCCTGGCAGGTCGGGGTCGCGCTGCTCACCGGCGACTACCCGGCCCCGCTGGAGCACCACTGCCGGGCGCTGCGGGCCGCGGAGCGGATCGCGGACCCGGCCGAACGCGCGCGGAGCCTGTGGTTCCTCGGTTTCGCCCTGAGCGGCGCGGGTGAGCTGGCGGCGAGCGAGGAGCTGATCGAGCGGGTGCTGACCTCGTTCCGCGACCTCGGCGACGACTGGGGTGTCGCGGCGGCGTTGAGCACCCGGGCGATCCAGCGCCTGATCCGGGGCGACCTCGCGGGCCTGCAGCGCGACGGTGAGCGCGGCGAGGCGTTGTTCCGCAGGCTGGGCGACCAGTGGGGGCGGTTGCAGACGCTGGCACCGCTAGGCGCGCTGGCCGAGATCGTCGGCGACTACGACAAGGCCAACCGCCTGTACCAGGACGGGCTGCGGATGGCGGAGGAGATGGGCCTGTGGCTGGAGGCGGGTGAGCAGCTCACCGGCCTGGGCAACATCGCGATGCTGTCCGGTGACCACGCCGCCGCGCGCCAGTACCACGAGAAGGCGCTGCGGCTGTCCGTCGAGCACTCCAACCGCACCGGGGAGATCCACGCGACCATCGGCCTCGGCCTCGCGGCCCGCCGGGAGGGGCGCCTGGACGCCGCCGAGGCCTACCTGCGGCAGGTGTTCGACTGGCACCGCCAGGACGAGTCCGAGCCGGGTTCCTCGCTGATCCTGGCCGAGCTGGGGTTCGTGGCCGAGCAGCGCGGCGACGTCGACTCGGCGCTCGACCTGCACCTGCGCGGTTTCCGGGCGGCCACCTCCAGCGGTGACCCGCGCGCGGTGGCGTTGAGCCTGGAAGGGCTGGCCGGCGCGAAGACCCTGACCGGGCAGCACGAACTGGCCGCGCACCTGCTCGGTGCGGCGGCCGAGGCACGGGAGAAGGCGGGTGCCGCGCTGCCGGCCGGCGAGGCGGGCGACGTCGAGCGGATCTCCGCCCGGTGCCGCGAGGCGCTCGGCGAGGACGCGTGCCGTGCCGCGCTCGAACGAGGTCGGCGGATGACGTTCGCGGAGGTGGCCGCGCTCGTCGCCGCCGACCACCCGGCCATCGCTCTCGTTGCCGCCGATCACGTCGCCGGTCACCCGGCCGCCGATCCCACGGTGACCACCGGGTGACCGCACCCGCCACGCCGGTGACGGTCGGCGCACGCGTGGAGGACGTGATTCGTCCGGACGCGTGAATTACCATCCCATTACCGACCGCAGAACCCCTTGCCGCAGCCCTGGGATATGACTGTCGAGGACGTCACGAAATCCGAGATCGGGAATGTCGTCAGCCACCAACCGGTCTGACCGCCCGGACGTCGACTCTCATACCGAGGAGTGCACATGGAGTTGTCGCGTCGCGGCTTTCTCAGCGGCGTGGTCGGCGGGGTCGCCGCCGGCGTGCTGGCCTCTTCACCGCAAGCGCACGGTGATGATTCGACGGAATCACGCGGTTATGACGCGATCGTGGTGGGCGCCGGCTTCGCCGGGGTCGCGGCGGCGCGTGAACTGCGCGCCGCGGGCCTGCGGGTGCTCGTGCTGGAGGCGCGCCCGCGCGTGGGCGGCAAGGCGTTCAGCCAGACCTTCGCCGGCAAGACGATCGACCTCGGCGCCTCGTGGTTCTCGCCGCACCAGCCGCTGGTGACCGCGGAACTGCGCCGTTACGGGATCGACCTCGTCCCGGAGGGCGTATTCCCGGAAAAGGTGCTGATGCCCACGGTCGACGGCGTCGCGCGGTTCGACCCGCACACGGCGTTCGCCCACTTCGACCACCTGCTCGGGGTGTTCTTCGAAGGCACCCGGGACTACTACCCGGACCCGTACCGGCCGCTGGCCGCCGGTGAGGTGATCCGCCGGCTCGACCAGCTGACCCTGCGCGACCGCCTGGACCAGCTGCCCGTGTCCGAGCAGGACAAGCTCTGGCTGAGCAACGTCACGTCGACCTACGCGGGCGGTGACAGCACCCGCGGCGCGTTCACCCCGATGGCGCAGTGGTGGGCCGCGGCCGGGCACGACGCGGCCGGGTGGAACACGTTCATCGGGCAGGCGCCCGCGGGCGGCGTCGGCAACTTCCTGCAGAGGATGCTGGACGACGCGCGCGCCGAGGTCCGGCTCAGCACCCCGGTCACCAGGGTGGTCGACGCCGGTGACCACGTGCGGGTCACCACCCGCGGCGGGCGGGTCTTCTCGGCGAAGACGGTGGTCGTGGCCGTGCCGCCGAACATCTGGCAGAAGATCGACTTCTACCCCGGGCTGCCCGCGGTGCACGTCGATGCGGCCGCACGGCAGCTCAACGTCCCGTACAGCGCGAAGTTCTGGCTGCGCACCCGCGGCGACATCGGCTCCCTCTCCGCCAGCACGGCCGAGGGCTACCCGGTCAACTCGCTGTTCACCTACCACCAGCTGGACGACGGCGACCAGCTGATGATCGGCTTCAGCCAGGACGCCACCTTCAACGTCCACGACCGGGCTCAGCTGCAGGAGGCCCTGCGCCTGTTCGGGCCGATCGAGGTGCTCGACGTCCGGGCGGTGGACTGGGGGCGCGACGAGTTCTCCCTGGGCGGCTGGGCCTACCGGCGTCCCGGCCAGCTGTTCGCGCACCTGCCCGGGATCCAGCAGCCGCACGGGCGCATGGCGTTCGCCAACGAAGGGCTCTCCACCTCGTGGGGCGGGTTCGTCGAAGGCGCGCTCGAAAGCGGGTTCCGGGCGGCGGAACAAGTCCTCGACCGGGTGCGCGGGTAGGCGCGAATCGACTCGCGGTTTCCCGCGGGGATTTGAGCCATGTTCCACGTGCTGCTCGGCCCGGACGGCGCGGGCAAGTCCTCCGCCCTGGCGGAATTGCGGGCGATCCTGCCCCGTTGGCGGGCGGTGTCCACGGATGACGAGTTCGTCGGCGCCGGGCACGCGCTGATCGGCCGGCTCCGGCGGCACGTCGTGCGCGACGTGTTGCCGGGGCTCGGCGACGCGTATTCCGCGGAATTCCTGGCGAGCCTCCTGCAAACCGCCGTCGTGCACCTGCGCGACGAGGTCCTGCGGGCCGGTGACACGCCGTTGTTGGTGGATTCCTACTACTACAAGATCCTCGCGAAGTGCCGCCTCGCCGGAATCGACGAACACCCGCTGTACGAGTGGTGGAGGTCTTTCCCGCAGCCCGGCGGCGTGATCTTCCTCGACGTGTCACCGGAAACGGCGTGGCGGCGGTCGGGGCACGGCACGCGGTTGAACCCGCTCGAGTACTTCGGCGACCACCCGGGTTGGCCGGGGTTCGAGCGCTACCAGAAGGGGCTCAGGAAGTTGATGCTGGAGGAGGTGGGTCACCTGCCGGTGACCGTGATCGCCGAACAACCGGACGTGGCGCGGACCGCGGCGGCGGTGGCCGAGGTGCTCGACCGGTGACGGGTGAAGAGAGCTGGGCCTCGCCGGGGCACGCCGACCGGTACCGCGCCCGGGTGCTCGCCGAGCGCGACCGGCTGGCCGCGGACCTCGACCACCTGGCCGCCAGGCAGCGCGCGGTGCTCGCCGACTTCCTGGAGTTCAACGCGGGCACCGAGTTCGGGCGGCGGCACGGGTTCGACCGCATCGGCGACGTCGACGCCTACCGGCGGACCGTGCCGGTCCAGGACTACGCGGCCATCGCGCCGATGATCGACCGCATGGCGGCCGGTGAGACCGGCGTGCTGTCCGCCGACCCGCCGGTCGTGTACTTCACCAGCAGCGGCAGCACCGGCGCGCACAAGAAGATCCCGGTCACCCGGCGGTTCATGCGCACCACCTTCTTCCCGTTCTACTACGCGGCCTGGGCGCCGCTGATCGAGAGCTTCCCCGACGTGGCGCACCGGCCGGACGCGGTGCTCAACCTCAAGCACGACCCGCTGTCCGCGCCACCCGTCACGGCGGGCGGCTACCCGCACGTCGGCGCCAGCCAGGTCGACTTCGGCACGACGTTCGGCGAGCCCCTCTCGGCGGAGCTCGGCACCGCGGCGCCCTGGTCCACCCTGCCGGTCGACGTCGCGCCGGACGACCACCTGGAGAAGACCTACCTGCGGCTGCGGCTGGCCGTGCAACACGACGTGCGCGCCGTGATCGGCATCAACCCGGCGATGTTCGCGGCGGTGCCCTACCAGCTGAACCTGTGGTGGGAGCGGATCGTCAAGGAGGTGCGCGACGGCACGCTCGGCGGTGTCGCGCTCCTCGACCCGGATCCCGGGCGCGCCGCCGAGCTGGAGCGGCTGGCCGACTACTTCGGCGCCGTGCGGCCGGCTCACGTGTGGCCCCGGATGCGGGCCCTGTTCGGCTGGACGACCGGGATCGCCTCGCTGTACCTGCCCGCGTTGCGCGAGGAGTTCGGCGTCGGCGTGGCGGCGCTGCCCGCGCCGGTGGCCGCGTCGGAAGGGCCGGTGGCGGTGCCGCTGGACCGGCACGGCGCCGCGGGCGGCCTGGTCGCCTCGGCCGCGCTGTACGAGTTCGTGCCCGCCGAGACCGACCTCGTGCCGGACGTGGACACCCTGCTGCCGCACGAACTGGAGCCGGGCCGGGAGTACCACGCGATCTTCAGCCACGTCGGTGGCCTGTACCGGTACGCCGTCGGCGACGTGGTGCGGGTCGTGGACGTGGTCGGCGGTACGCCGCGGGTGGCGTACGCGGGCCGTGCCACGCGGTCCGACGTGGCCGGTGAGCGGCTGCGCGAGTCGCAGGTCGTGCGGGCGGTGGCCGCGGCGCTGGCGAGCGGGGGTCTCGGGCTGCGCAACGTGGCGTGCCGGGTGGACCGGGACCGCGCGACGCCGGGGTACCTGTTCGCGGTGGCGCCGGTCGGCCCGTGGCTGGAGGGCGAGGTCGGGCGGTTCGCCGACGCGCTCGACGCGGCCCTGGCCAGGGAGTCCGCCGGTTACCGGGCGGCACGGGCGGAGCAGCGCCTGTCCGCACCCGCCGTGCGGCTGCTCGGGCCGGACGCCTTCCTCCGCGACTGGCACGCGACGGTGGCCGACGGCGTCCGCCCGACCCAGGTGAAGGACCGCCTGTTCTGGCAGGACGACGACCGCTGGCGGCGCCTGACCGGCCCGACCAGCGCCTGACGAGGGAGCGGACATGTCCGACCTGTTGAACTCGGTGGAGCGCACGGCGCTGCTGACCGCCGCCCTGCGCGCGGCCGAGACCCGCCGCCCGGACCGGCTCTACCAGGACCCGTACGCCGAACGGCTCGCCGGCGACCTCGGGCCGGAACTGCTGGCCGAGGTGCGGGCCGCGACGTTCCCGGTCGACCGGCAGCGCACGTTGCCCAGCACACCGGACTACAACGCCATCCGCACGCGGTTCTTCGACGACCTGCTGCGCGACGCCGCCGAGAACGAGGGCACGACGCAGGTCGTGCTGGCACCGGCGGGCATGGACTCGCGGGCCTACCGGATGTCGTGGCCCGACCGGGTCCGCTACTTCGAGGTCGACCGGCCCGCCGTGCTCGACTTCAAGGCGGCGCGGCTGGCGGGCGTCACGCCGAACGTCGACCACCGCACCGTCGCCGTCGACCTGACCGCGCCGGACTGGGAGGACGACCTGGTCGCCGCGGGCTACGACCCGTCCCGGCCGTCCACGTGGCTGCTCGAAGGCCTGCTCTACTACATCCCGGAGTCCGACGCGCGCCGCGTGCTGGCGCGGGTCGCCGCGATCACCGCGCCGGGCAGCCGCATCGCCGCCGACCTGGTCAACGCCGCCGCGCTGACCCTGCCGAACATGCGCGGCCTGCTGGAGGTGTTCGCGGGCTGGGGCTGCCCGTGGCTGTTCGGCAGCGACGAGCCGGAGGCGTTGTTCGCCGAGCACGGGTTCGACGTGGTGGCGCGGCAGCCCGGTGAGCCGGGCGCGGACTTCGGCCGCTGGCCCGACCCCGTCCCGGCCCGCGAGGTGCGGGACGTGCGCCGGGTGTTCTTCATCGACGGGTACCGGCGGTGAGCACGCCCGCGGTCGTCGTCGGTGGCAGCACCGCGGGTCTGGCCACCGCGTTGGCGCTCGCCCGGCGCGGCTGCCCGGTGCGGGTCCTCGAACGCGCCGCGCCGCCACCGCGCGGTCCGGCCGCCGAGGCCGTCGAGTGGTGGAGCCGGCCGACCGTGCCGCAGAGCGGTCACTCGCACGTCCTGACGTCGCTGGGTGTGCGGGTGCTGCGCGACCACGCGCCCGATGTGCTCGACGCGGCGCTGGAGGAAGGCGCGGTGCTGCTCGACCTGGCCACGGCGGCACCACCGGGCACTCCCGACCCGGCCGAGGACGAACTGGTGGCGCTCGCCGTGCGCCGTCCGGTGCTGGACCTGGTGCTCCGGCGTGCCGTCGAGGCCCTGCCCGGGGTCACGATCAGCTGGGGCACGACGGTCCGCGGGGTGATCCCGGACCCGGCGGGCAGTCGGGTGTCGGCGGTGGTGACCGACCGGGGCGAGCGCGTGCCGGCGCGGTTCGTGGTGGACGCCACCGGCCGCAAGGCGCTGTCGCGGTCCTGGCTCGCCGACGCCGGTGTGGCGGTCCCCGAGGACGTGACCAGTCCGACCGGGATCCGGTGCTTCACCCGCTTCTACCGGCTGCACGAGCCGGGAGCACTGCCCGGTCCGCTCAACCGGGGCAACGCGGCGGGCGGCATCTGGGACCACTGCGCGGCGATCGTGCACCTGGCTGACGACGGCGTCTTCGCGATCACGGTCGGCACGCCGTCCGACGACCGCGCCACGGCCGTCCTGCGCCGACCCGAGGCGTTCACCACCGCGGCCCGGCTGACACCGCACGTGGCGGCGTGGGCGGCCGAGGAGGTCGCGACTCCGCTGACGCCGGTCCGGGTGATGGCGACACCGCCGAACGCGCTGCGCGGCACGCTCGCACCGGGCGGTCGGCCGGTGGGTGGGCTGTTCCCGGTGGGTGACGCCGCCTGCGTGACCGACCCGCTCTACGGGCGCGGCCTGTCGCTGGCGCTGCGGCACGCGTTCCTGCTCGCCGAGCTGCTCGACACCGACGCGGACCCCGAACGGGTCAGGAGCGCGGCCGAGGGCCTGTACCGCCCGTGGTTCACGCAGTCGGTCCACGACGGCGCGGCACGGCGCGAGGTGTGGCGTGCCGCGGTCGAGGGGACGGCACCACGGGTACCGCCACCACCGGCCGGGCGGCCCGCGCTCGCGGCCGTCGCCCGTGCCGCGGCCACCGACCGGAGCGTGTGGCGCGGGTTGACCCGGATGCTGATGAGCCTCGCCCCGCCCGAGGAGGTCTTCGACGACCCGGGCTTCCGCGACCGGGTGCGGTCCGCCCCGGACTCCCCCGCCGGCACCCGGCCGCCGACCCGGGCGGAGCTGCTGTGGGCCCTCGGCGCCGCGGAGGCGGCATGACGGCGTCGCACCGCCGGAAGGTGCTGCTGGCACCGGTCACGGTCACCCCGGCCAAGCCGTTGACCCCGAGCCACCTCAAAGGTCTGCTGTGGACGGACGTGATGTTCCGGGCCACGGCGCGGCTGGCCGACGTGACCTACCGGTACAGCCACACCGCCTACCACCTGACCGAGCAGACGCTGGGCTTCTGGGAGTACCTCGACCGCACCCGCGGTGACGTCGACTACAGCGGGATGTCCGAAGAGGACATCGGTGAGTTGTACGTTCGCTTCCGCGCCGAGGGCGGCACCCCGACCGCCGCGGCACTGCGGCCCTACGCCGAGAGCGCGGAGGCGGGCTGGGTGCACCCCGCGAGCGAGCGGGTGCTGCGGCGGTGGCTGGACCACTACGCGGACCTCGGGCTGCACGAGCCCGGCCTGCTCGCGCACCAGCCGCCCGAGCTGGGCCTGGAGGAGATGGTCGCGGCGCTGGTCGAGCGGGGTCTCGGCCTCGATCAACGCGATGTCGGCGGCCCGGTGTTCCTCGACGCCACCCGGTTCGGCCTGCCGCTGCGGCAGATCGTCTCACCCGACGGCCGGCCGAACTACCTGGCGTGCGCGTTGCGCGACCTGCTGCCGCTGGCGACGCGCCACGACGAGGTCGTGCTGCTGTACGACAGCGACCTGGACCCGGACTACCAGCTGCTGCAACGGGTGCTGGCCGACGACGGCACGGTGGTGCACCGGGTGCCGCTCGGCCGCGTGCCGATCGACGGGAAGATCACCTCCGCGCGGCACGGCGGCTGGCACGACCACACCGTGGGCACGATCCTGCGGTCGATCCGCGACACGCACGAGCCGCGGGCACGCCGCCTCGGCCTGCGGCTGTACTTCATCGCGGTGCTCGGGCCGGGGCGGCAGGAGTCCTGGCGGCACGACCTGCTGCACCGGTGCCTCGACCGGGCCGAACGTCTGCTGGCCCGCACCACGGCCGGTCACCGCGACGCGCCCGACGAACCGGCTCCCGACCTGGCCGGTGAGCTGGCCCGGCACCGCCGCGACCACACGCACGTCGACCCGTACCGGCTCACGTCCTCCTTGCTCGGCCGGCGAGCACCGGCCGGGGAACTGCTCACCGAGGTGTTCCTATGACGCTCACCCCAGAACTACTGCGCTCGGTCGCCGCCGCACGCCTGCGCGACACGCACCCGGAGCTGTCCGCGCACGTCGACTCCTCGACACCGCAGGCACTGCGTGAACTGGTCCCGCGCGGCGAGACCGTCGTGGTCACCGTGATCGGGCGGTTCTCGCTGCCGGACTGGGTGCGCGAGACGTGCCGGTTCGCGCTGTCCGTGCCGGTGGAGCGCCGCGCGCCGTGGCGGCGGTCGTTCACCAGGACCGTCCACCTGTCCGGCAGGCCGGACAACCTCCGCGGCCGGTTCGCGTTCGACCACGTCGCGGCCGACGGTTCGGCGGCGTGGCTGGGTCCCGCCCCGGACGCGGGCACGGCGACGTTGCGCAGGCTGCTCAAGACGTTCCGCGGCGGTCGGGAGCTGGGTGCCTGGTCGCCGGTCACCGTGGAGGTACCCGGCGACGCGGCACGCCCGCCCGTCCACCGGGACCTGTACGTGGCGACCGCGAACGTCACCGTCGCCCGCACGTTGGTGCAGGTCAACCACCTGCTGGTCGAGTCGGTCATGGACGGGCTGATCGGGCCGGGCGACCGGCTCACCTTGCGGGCGGTGCCCCGGCTGACCGGGCTGGCGGCGCCGTTGGCCGCGCTGCGCGTCGACGCCGACACCCACCGCCCGCACGAACTCCAGGCGTACGCCGCGTTGACGGAGGAGGCGTAAGTGGCTCGACCCGACCAGCGTGCCGCCGTGGTCGGCGTGCACGGCTCACGACACCTGGCCGAGCACCTCATGGTCGCGGCGGGCCACGACCCGGGCGACTTCGAGTTCGGCCAGTACGACGTCACCGACCCGTTCCGCCTGCTCCGCGACGGCACGTTCGACCTGATGCTGATCAAGTACTCGCCGCGCGAGCCGGACATCGCCTACAGCCGGCCGCTCATGTTCGACGGCCGGGCGGTGTTCGTCGGCGCGGATCACCCGTTGGCGGCACTGGACAGCGTGTCGGTGGAGGACGTCGCCGACTACGACGCCTTCGCCCGCCCGGGCACCTTCCCGCCGGACGTGTGGGACGAGGTGGTGCCGCCGCGAACCCCCGCCGGCGTGCCGATCCGCCGGGTCCACCCGATGACGACGATCGAGGCCATGGTGTCCATCCTCGCCACCACCAAGGCGGTCCACCTGTCGTTCCAGTCGCTGGACGCCGTGCTGCCGCCCCGGGTGCGGGTGGTGCCGGTGCGCGACCTCCCGGCCGCGCCCGTGCGGCTGGCGTTCCCGCGGGACAAGGCGCTGCGGCCGCAGGCGGCGGCCTTCGTCGCCGACGCGGAATCGAGCGTGGCGCGGTGACCGCGGCCCGGCTGCCCGTCGTGCTGCTGCACGCGCTCGCGCTCGACTCCTCGATGTGGTCGGCGCAGAGTCGGGCCCTGCGCGAGCGCGGGCACCCGGTCGTCGCGTTCGACCAACGCGGTTTCGGCTCCGCACCGCTCGGTGACGCGCCGCCCACGCTCGACGTGGTGGCCGACGACCTCGCCCGCCTGCTCGACGAGCGGCGGGTCGAGCGCGCGGTCCTGGCCGGGTCGTCCATGGGCGGCTACGTGGCGATGGCGTTCCTGCGCCGCCACCCCTGCCGGGTCGCGGGGCTGGCGTTGCTGTCCGCCCGCGCCACCGCCGACACACCGCAGGCACGCGCGCAACGCCTGCGGTTCGCGGAACTGGTCGCGAACGAGGCGACGCGCTCGGCGACCGTCGAGCTCACCGTGCCCCACCTGGTGGGCGCGACCACGCGCGGGAACCGGCCCGACGTGGTGGCCGCGGTCCGGGCGTCCGCGCACAGCGCCGACCCGACGGCGTTGGCGTGGGCGCAGCGCGCGATCGCGGCACGCGAGGACTCCACCGCGACCTTGAGCGCAACCGCCGTTCCCGCCGTGGTGATCGCCGGCGCGGAAGACGAGCTCACGTCGCCCGAGGAGTCCCGGTACGTCGCGGACGTGCTGCCGCGCGGGCGCCTGGTCACCGTCGAGGGCGCCGGGCACCTGACACCGCTGGAGGCACCCGCCGCCGTCAGCCGGGCGTTGTGCGACCTCGTGGAAGAGATCGGAGCCTCCGAATCATGAACCTCGCCTCGTCCACGGGTCTGGCGTTCACCCACCGCACGATCGTCGACGCGCACTTCCGGGCGTGCGAGCCGGTCTACCTGGACCTGTTGGCGCGCAGTGGTTTGCGGCCCGGTTGGCACGTGCTCGACGCGGGCTGCGGCGCCGGGAACTTCCTGCCGCACCTGGTGTCCGCGGTCGGCCCGGACGGCGAGGTGTCCGCGGTGGACCTCGCGGAGGAGCACGTGACCGCGGTCGCCGCGTCCTACCCGGTGGAGGTGCGGCAGGGCAGCGTGCTGGCGCTGCCGTACGACGACGACACGTTCGATGCCGTGTGGTGCGCGAACACCACGCAGTACCTGGACGACGGTGACCTGGCGACGGCGCTGGCCGAGTTCGCCCGCGTGGTCCGGCCCGGCGGGGTCGTCGCGGTCAAGGACCTGGACGCGCACCTGATCACCGCGCGGCCGGGTGACCCGTTCCTGTTCACCGACTACTTCCGCGCCGCCGCCGAAGTCCCCGGTTACGCACGCCAACTGCTGCGTTCCCGTGACCTGTACCGGCACCTGCGCCGCGCGGGGCTCGTGGACGTGCGCCAGCACACCGTCCTGATCGAACACCACGCGCCGCTGAGCGCCGCGGCACGGGAGTTCTACCCGGCGGCCTGCGCCCAGTTCGCGCCCAAGGCCCTGGAACTCGGTCTGAGCGCGCAGTGGCGCCGCTACCTCGACCCGGACGCCGACGACCACCCGCTCAACGACCCGGACGGCTACCTCTGCGAGGGCAACGTCCTGGCGGTCGGACGGGTCCCCGGTGCCTCGCCGACCGCGCCCACCACCGGGTAACCGGTGGTTCAACGACCACTTCGCGCTCCGGCATTACCGCTTCGTTCCCGGCCGGTTCACGGCTTCTCGTTAGCCTGGCCCGGATCCGGTCGTTCACCTGCCCGCGGCGCAGGCCGATTAGTCACGAGGGACGGCAATGGGAAACCCCGCCATCGAATTGGCCGAACCGACCATGCTCGACCTGCTGAGCCAATACGGGTTGGACGTCGAATACGTGCGGTCGAGCGGCAACACGTTGTACGCCAGGCGACCCGACGGTTCGGAACGGGCCGTGCTGGACTTCGCGGGCGGCTACGGCTCCGTGCTGCTCGGTCACAGCAACCCGGAACTGGTGGCGTTGGCGCGGGAGCTGTTGGAGCGGCAGACCCCGATCCACGCCCAGTTCTCCCGCCACCCCTACGCCAACGAGGTGGCCAAGCGGCTCAACGCGATCCTGCACCGCGAGTTCGACACCACCGAGCCGTACTACGCGGTGTTCGCCAACAGCGGCGCGGAAGCCATCGAGGCCGCCGTCAAGCACGCCGAACTGGACCGCGTGCACCGGGTGCAGGAGGTGCTGAACGCGGTCGAGGAGGCGGTGACGGCGGCCCGCGCGGCGGTCGAGGGCGGCGCCGTCGTCGCCGAGGAGGCGCACCGCGCGCTCGGCCTGCCCACCGACGACTTCGCGGCGCTGGCGGACGAGCTGAACCGGCTCAACGCCGAACGCGCGGCCCGCCCGCCGATCTTCCTGGCGCTGGAGAACGGCTTCCACGGCAAGCTCGTCGGCAGCGTCCAGCTCACCCACAACTCGATCTACCGGATGCCGTTCGCCGCACTCGCCCGACCGTCCCGGTTCGTGCCGCTCAACGAGGTCGGCGCGGTCCGCAAGGCGTTGGACGAGGAGCGGGTCCGGCTGCTCAAGCCGGTGGTCGTGGACGGCGCCGTGCACCTGGCCGAGCAGGAGCTGCCCGTGGTGACCGGGTTCCTGCTGGAGCCGATCCAGGGTGAGGGCGGCATCCAGGAGGTGACGGCGGAGTTCGCCGCCGAGATCACGGCCGCGTGCGAGGAGGCGGGCGTGCCGGTGATCCTGGACGAGATCCAGTGCGGCATGGGCCGGACCGGCAGGTTCTTCGCCGGTTCGCGGATCGGGCTGCGCGGCGACTACTACGTGCTGTCCAAGAGCCTCGGCGGCGGCATCGCCAAGGCGGCCGTGATGCTGGTGCGGCAGAAGTTCTACCGCGGCGACTTCGAGCTGCTGCACAGCTCGACCTACGCCAAGGACAGCTTCTCGTGCACCATCGCGCTCAAGGTGCTCGACCTGCTGGAGGCCGACGGCGGACGCGCCTACCGCACCGCCGCCGAACGGGGCGAGAAGCTCGCCGCGATGCTGGAGTCCGTCCGCGCCGACCACCCCGACGTGGTCAAGGAAGTGCGCGGCCGCGGGCTGATGCTCGGCCTGGAGTTCCACGACCAGTCGGGGTCGGCGTCGGCCTCGACCGCCGGACACGCCCGGAGCGGGATGCTCGGCTACGCGATCGGCGCCTACCTGCTGCGCGAGCACGACATCCGCGCCTTCCCCACCGCGAGCGCCACGAACACGCTGCGCTTCGAGCCGTCCATCCAGCTCACCGACGCGGAGATCGACCGGATGGAGGCCGGCCTGCGCGCGGTGGTCGCGGTGCTGCGCGACCCGTCCGGCCACCTGGCGTGACCGGGCGCGTCGCGCGCTAGGCGTGCTGTCGGCGCACCATCTCGTTGATCCAGGTGGGCGCGTACGGTGACGTGCAGTTCGGCGCCGTCGGGTAGTCCTTGAGCACCTCCAGGCGCTCACCGATGTAGAGGGCACGCGCGCGGAGCCCGGGGTGCTCGATCCCGATCTGGGCCAGGCAGTGGTTCATCGCCCACTGCAGGCGGTCCGGTGCGGTCTTCATCTCCGCCTCGATGACGTCGAGCAGGCCGTCGAGATCGAGCCCCTCGGGTTTCCTGGCCACCCGGTCGGTCGTCAGCGCCCAACCGGCGCTCGCGACCACCGGATCGGGGTCGGCGAACCAGGCCACGCGCAGCTCTTCGACGTGCGAGCTCTTCTTCACGACGTAGTTCACCAGCCAGTCGTGCACCTTGGGTGCACGCGCCTCGCGCAGCATGGTGTCCAGCTCGTCGCGCCCGAACGCCTTCGGACGGCAGATCAGCAGCGCCAGCAGCCGCGCCGCCGTGTCGCCGGTCCCCCACAGCTCCAGCGCCAGTTCCTGCTGCGTCTTCAACCGCTTCGCGATCGCGCGCAGCTTGCCGAGGTTCACCCCGTGGTCGTCACCGTGCCTCTCGTTCACCGCGCGTGCTTTCGGGTCTTCGAGCGCGGCCAGTTCGGCCATCACGTCGGTCACCGTCACCTCGGCCTCCTCTCGGATGGGGTCAGCGTACGAGGAGACCGGCCGGTGTGATTCGTCACGTGACGATCCCGCCGGTGCGGTAGATAGGCTGTCGATACATGTGCGGCGGGAGGGGCGTTTTGCCGTTCGTGAACACGGCCGAGGCCGTTCGGGCATGGGTGTACGGCTGGACCGTTTCGCGCGGTGCGGCCGATCCCGTTCCCGAACCGTGGGGCTACACCGTCGACGTCGGCCTGCCCGGGCACGTCATGCGCCACGTGCTGACCGACGCCGGCGAAGCGGTCGTCCGCAAGCTCACCGAGAACACCACCGCGCCCGGCGTGTGGCTGAAGACCTTCGTGCCGCCGGAGGCGCTCGAACCCCGGCTCGCGCCCGGCTGGTCCCTCGCGGGCGGTCTCGGCTTCCTGATGACCGCCACCCTGCGCGCCGAGGCCCCCGCCGAACCCGCTTCCGGCTACCTGCTGCGCACTTGGACCAGGGCCGGCGTCACCCGCGTCCTGGTGCGCACCACCGACGGCGCGCTCGCCGCGCGCGGCCAGGTCGCCGTCACCGGCCCCACCGCCGTCGTCGACCAGATCGAGACCTACCCGGACCACCAGCGCCGAGGCCTGGGCCGCGTGGTGATGCGAACCCTGACCAACGCCGCCGCCGACGCGGGCGCCACGGCGGGCGTGCTGGGCGCGACACCGGACGGTCGGGCGTTGTACGAGACGGTGGGCTGGCGCGAAGTGGCCCCGCTGACGGGCGCGATGAGCGGCCCGCTCGACCGGTGACCCCGGCTCAGGGCCGGGTGTCGAGCCACTCCTCGAACGTGGGGCCGGCGAGCGTGGCGTGGGGGCCGGGCAGCATGTCTCCGGCGGCGGCGTAGTCGACATCGGGCAGGTCGGGGTGGTCGACGCCGACCACCTCGACGTTCCGGCGGGTGCGGATCACCACCCGGCAGGCACTGGACCGGTTGCGCGCGCTCGGCAGGCGCACGGAGACCTACGTTGGCCCTGAGCTGCCCGAGCCGGCGCTGACCGCGCCGGACGTGGCGGAGGACGTCGAGCTGACCGACAGCGCCTCCCTGGTGATGCTGCTGGAGACCCTCGCGCCGACCGAGCGGGCGGTCTTCGTGCTGCGCGAGGTCTTCGACTTGGACCACGACGAGATCGTGCGGCCGTGGGCAAGAGCACCGCCGGGGTGCGCCAGATCGCCCACCGGGCACGGGGCCACGTCGCCACCCGCCGACCACGCGACATCGCCACCCCAGCCGAGACCCGCGCCGCGCTCGGCGCCCAAGGCCTTCGCCCGCTGTTGCCGCGGCGCCCTCCGGCGACGGCGGCCGAGAGGGCGGGGGCCGCTGGGGGCATGCGGCCGGTCGAGGCGGGCCTTGTTGTTTCTCCCGACGTTTCAGACGAATAATAACACCGTGTTCTTTGAAGCCGGTAGCATGATCACCCGATCGTGAACATGGCCGTCGGCGAAAGTGCAGGTCAGAGAGGTGGGCAAGGTTACGCTCGCTGACTTCCACCCTCCGACTCCCCCGTGGCCCAGTCGGTGATCGTGGTGACATCGGCACGGTGATCGACGTAGAGGTCGGGTGAAACGCGGGCCCGGCCGCACGCGCGGGGACGGTGCGGCCGGGCCCCGGGGTCGGTCAGCGCCGCCAGTCGTTGGGGCGGCCGGTACGCCAGTCGTTGGGACGGCCCGTGCGCCAGTCGTTGGGACGGCCGGTGGGGATGGTGAGAGTCTTCATGCTGGTCTCCAGGGGGGTGCTCGACTGTCTGTGATGGCTTGGTTACGGTGTCCTCACCCCTGTTGTGAGGTGGTGACACCCAATGGTCTCCGGGAGCCGACCAGGACGCGCGTCCCCTCTGGGTTGGTGCCGTGGCTGGTCGCTGTGGCGGCTACCGCGCGCGGTGCTGGGGTACGTGCTCGCGGTGGAGGTCGTGGCGGTGGTCGCGGTGGCGTCCGTGGTGACGTTGACGCCGGTCACGGGGCAGCACTGGCTGTGGTTCGGGGTGCTGGCCGCCGCCGCGGTGGTGCACTTCGAGGCGGCGCGCGGGCTGGAGCGGGTGCGGGAGATCGCGGCCGAGGGCAGCCCGTACGCGCACCCGCAGTCGATCTGGCTGTTCGCCGGGGTGCTCGTGCTGCCACCGCCGCTGCTGGCGGCGCTGGTGGTGGTGAGCTACGGCTACGGGTGGCTGCGGATCTACCGGCGCAGCCCGTTGCACCGCAAGGTCTTCTCCGCCGCGACCGTGCTGCTGGCCTGTTGGGCGGCGGGCGCGATCCTGCTGGCGGCGCACCCGGACGCGACGCTGCCGCACGCCGCGCAGCTGACCGGTCCGGTGGACCTGGGCGCGCTGGTGGCGGCCGGTGTGGCGTACTGGTTGGTCAACCTCGCGCTGGTGGTGGGCGCGATCCTGCTGTCCACGCCGGGACGGCCTGGCCGCGACGTGCTGGGGCCGCCGAGCCAGCAGCTGGTCATCGCCGCGTCGATCGGTCTGGGCACGGGTCTGGCGGTGGTGCTGGTGACGGCGCCGTGGGTGATGCCGGTGCTGGTGGTGACCATGCTGGGCATGCACTTGGGGTTGCTGCTGCCGGTCTACCGCACCGCCGCCCGCGTCGACGGCAAGACCGGCGCGCTGACCGCGGTGGCCTGGACCGAGCAGGCGGGCGCCGAGCTGACCCGTGCGGCGGCGACCGGTGTCCCGGTGGCGGTGCTGCTGCTGGACCTGGACCACTTCAGCGAGATCAACAACACCCGCGGCCACCTGGCAGGCGACCACGCGCTGCGCGCGGTGGCGGCCGAGCTGCGGCGCCAGGTCCGCGACGGCGACCTCGTGGGCCGGTGGGGCGGTGAGGAGTTCGTCGTGCTGCTGCCCCGCGTGGACCTGGCCACCGCGCGGCGGGTCGCCGAACGGATCCGCGAAGCGGTCCGGGGACCGTTGACCGACGTGCCCACCACGAACCCGGGCACCGGTGGCACGTTGCGGATCACCGCGTCGTTGGGCGTGGCGGTGTTCCCGGCCCACGGTGACACGGTCGACCAGTTGGTGCTGGCCGCCGACACCGCCCTGTACCGCGCGAAGGACAACGGCCGCGACCGGGTCGAGACCGCGCCCGCCGCCGGGGCCTGACCGCGGATGGTCGGATCCCCTGACGGGCGGACGCGGTACCGCGAGGTGTTCGCCTCCGCCGAGTTCCGGGCGCTGTTCGCGGCGCACACCATCTCCACCGTCGGTGACCAGTTCGCCCGGGTCGCGCTGACCGTGCTGGTGTTCCGCGACACCGGTTCCCCGGCATGGGCGGCGATCACCTACGCCCTGACGTTCCTGCCGGACCTGATCGGCGGACCGCTGCTGTCCGGTCTGGCCGACCGGTACCCGCGGCGCGCGGTGATGATCTGCTCCGACCTGCTGCGCGCGGCGCTGGTCGCGCTGATGGCGGTGCCCGCCCTGCCGTGGCCGGTGGTGTGCGGGCTGCTGGTGCTGGTGCAGTTGGCGGGAGCGCCCGCGGTCCCGGCTCGGACCGCGCTGTTGCCGCACATCCTGCCCGGACCGACGTTCCGCGCCGGCGCCGCCGCCTTGTCCACCGTGAGCCAGGCGGCCCAGGTCGCCGGCTTCGCCGCCGGTGGTGTGCTGGTCGTCGCCGTGGGCACCGGCGGGGTGCTGCTGATCGACGCCGCTTCGTTCGCCGCATCCGCCGCCGCCGTCGCCTGGTGGGTCGTCCCACGTCCCGCGCCCGGCGACCCCGCCGGTGACCGGCCGGGTTGGTGGCGGGCGGTGACGTCCGGCGCGGTGCTGGTGTGGCGGGACCGGCGGTTGCTGGCGCTGATCTGCTTCGCGTCCCTGTCGGCTTTCTACATCTGCGGTGAGGCGTTGGCCGTGCCGCTGGCCGACCAGCTCGGCGGCGGACCGGTCGCGGCAGGCTTGCTGTTCGCCGCTTACCCGGCCGGTTGTGCGCTCGCGTCCCTGTTCGTCGCCACCCGGCCGGAGCGCACGCAACTGCGCGCGCTGCCCGTGCTGGCCGTCGCCACCAGCGCGCCGTTGATCGCCTGCGTGCTGAACCCCGACCTGCCCGTGCTCGTGCTGCTGTTCGTGGCTTCCGGCGCGGCCAGTGCGTACCACGCCATCGCCTCGCCCACGTTCGCCCTGTGGACCCCTGATCACGCCCGTGGCCAGGTGTACGGATTGGCCGTCACCGCCCTCAAGATCGCCCAGGGCTTGGGCGTGGCCGCTGCCGGGATCGCCGCTGAGCACGCGTCGCCCCATCACGTGCTCGCCGCGGGCGGTGTGCTCGGCGTTCTCGCCGCGCTGGGCGTCGGCGTGTTGTGGCGGCGCAGTGGCGCGCTCGACGAGGGACGACCCGTCACGTCGTGACCTGGCAGCGCCCCTGGACGCCGGAATTGTCGGTGGTGGTCGATAGCGTGCGCGCGTAGATCACGTGAGGGGGAAGGAACGCATGTCTGCCACGACGTACCTGGAGCTGTCCGAAGCGAACGGTGGCGCGCACAAGTTCTACGAGGTGCGGGTCGAGGACACCGAGGTCACCATCACCTACGGGCGCATCGGGGAAGCGGGGCAGGTCAGGACCGCGACCTTCGCCGACCACGCCAAGGCGCTCAAGGCGGCCGAGAAGAAGATCGGCGAGAAGGTGCGCAAGGGCTACGCGCCCGCCGTGAAGGGCGCTCGGCAGCGCCGGGCGGTGAGCAGGCGGCAGATCGTCAGCACCCGGTCGACCGCGCGCCAGGCGCCGGTGCTGTGGCGGTTCGCGTCCGGCGCGCCGGCGTTCGGCATCCACATCGGCGACGACCAGGCGTGGGTCGGCAACGAGAACGGCGACGTCTTCACCCTCACCCACGACGGCCAGGTGACCGGCCGGTTCGGCCTGCCGGACGCGGTGAAGTGCATCGTGGCCGACGACTTCTGGATCTACGCCGGGTGCGATGACGGCCGAGTGTACGACCTGGGCGCCAAGGTGCCCCGGGTGGCCTACGAGATCGCCGACGACGTCGACATCTACTGGCTCGACATCCACGACGGCGTGCTGGGCGTGTCCGACCGGCAGGGCCGGGTGACGGTGGTGGACCACGAGGACGAGTTCCAGTGGTCGCGCCCGGCCACCGGCGACCACGCCTGGATGGTCCGCTGCTCGCCGGAAGGCGTGTTCCACGGCCATTCCCGGGGCGTCACGCACTACACGGACCGGGGTGAGGAGGTGTGGCACTCCGAGACCACGGGTCAGGTGCTGTTCGGCTGGCAGGAGCGCACCGAGGTGTTCGCCGGCACCAGCCTCGGCCGGGTGCAGCGCATCCGCAAGTCCGACGGCGCCAAGATCGCCGACTACCGCTGTGACGCGCCGGTGTTCTCGTGCGCGACGTCGCCCGGCGGGGAGTTCGTGTTCGCGGGCGACAACCAGTCCTCTGTGTACTGCTTCGCCGCGGACGGGACGAGGCTGTGGAAGCTCGCCACGGGGTGCGGTTCGGCGTACTCCATGCAGTACCACGACGAACGGCTCTACCTGGTGACGACGGACGGCTCGCTCTCGTGCGTCGATGCGAGCCTGGCCGCCGTGCGCGACGCCGAGCAGGGTCAGCTCCCGCAGCGCCAGGACATCAAGGCGGGCAGCATCGCCCGCGTCGAGGCGACGGCCGAGGTCGAGGTCGTCTCGCACGTCGCGCCGGGCGAGGGCGTCGTCGTGGAGTGCGTGCAGGAGGGCGGTCGGGTCAGGGTGCACGTCGTCTCGGACGGGTACAACCGCTCGTGGGGCGTGCAGTTCCCCAAGAACATCCGCGTGCCCGGCGCCCGTTACCTGGTCACCGAAGTGGTCACCTCGGCCAACGGCTCGTTCTACCGCACGAGGGGTGAGATCAAGCGCCTCCGCTGACCACCGGTGCCGGCGGTCGGCTCAGGCTGACCGCCGGCACCGGTGTGGTTGGCACTCGACGTGCAGCGTCCACCGCAGCCGCGCAGGGCTCACTCTTCGGCACGCGCACGGCGGACGCGTTCGGCCAGTACCTCCTTCACGCGGTCGGCGGCTTCCTCGGTGATCAAGACCGGCTCGCCGTCCTCACGGTCCGTGCTGATGCGGTACAGCACATCACTGCGCTTCCAACCTGACCCGTGGGTGTACCGCTGCTCCAGCTCCAAACCCTGCGGGCTGCGCCACCTGCGAACCAACTTGCGGGGCGACTCCACCGAGAACCCGGTATCCAGGATGGCGTAGTAGTCGTATTTTCCATCCGCGGGAAGGTAGCTACGGACCCGTTCCGCCTGGATCTCCTCGAACCGCCGGGCAGCCTCCTCCGTAATCGGCACCACCTCGCCGTCCTGCTTGCCGGTCCGGATCCGCCACGTGGTGTTCCCAGGCGCCCACTCCAAGTCCTTGGTGTAGACCTCTTCGCGGGTCTCGCCCGCCTCATCGGTCCATTTGCGAGCCACCAGGGCGGGGTCGTCCACGTTCGGCGAATACTTGCTCAGGATTGCGAAGTAGCGGTACTGCCTCATCTGAACCCCCGTTGTCCCGTCAGCGGGACGAACCTCGGCCCGCTGCGGGCCGAGGTTCGTCCTGGTGGATGGTAGTGCCGCGGTGCTACTTGATCTCCCTGAAGTCGATCGCGCCCTGCGGCGTGCGGACGTTGCCGAAAATCGCGTCGGACTGCCGGTCGAGTTCGAGCAACTCCTCGTCCTTCACGTTGGGCAGGCGCTTCTGCTCGTAGATCAGGTGCTCGACCGTCTTGGCGGTGTAGCTGTCCGGCGTGTGGAACTGGATCTCGAAGACCTGGCCGGTCGCCTTGTCCCGCCACGTCATGTTGATACCGGGGTAACCACCGACCTTGTCCCTGTTGCGCCACCAGAAGTTCTTCAGCACGGTGAGTTCGAGGCCACGCGCCTGGAGCATTCGAATCGCGGTCTCGACACCGTGGGCGTAGCCGGCTTCGGGGAACGTCATCGTGTAGCGCAGGGAGTCGTTGACCTTGGCCGCCGCCGAGTCCAGTGTCGCCCCGGTCTCGCCCAGTTCGCTGAACAGCTTGCGCTTGAGCGACTCCTCGCCCTTGAAGCGCTGGGGGAAGCCCTCCTTGCCCGCGCCCGGGACGGCGTCGATCACCTGCTGGAACTTCGTCGAGATCGTCGGCTCGGTCTGGCGGGCCAGGGCGAGCAGGTCGTCCGCCTTGCGGTTGGCCTCGGGGGTGAGCCTGATCTCCGTGCCGCTCTCGCGGGCGTAGTAGGAGCCATCGTCCAGAGTGCGGCCTGGGATGTCGGCCTCGTTGCCGTCGCCGCAGGCTGCCGAGACGGACAGCGCTCCCGACGTGCACGGCTTGGGCTCCCACCGGAACTGGGCGTCGTCGAGCTTGGCCACCCCGTTCTCGATCCGCATCGTGACGTTCTCGATGCGGGCGATCGCGCCTTCCAGCTGCGCCAGGTCGCCGTCGAGCCGGATCGAGAGGCTCTCCACCCGGTACAGCACGCCGTCGACGATGGCGATCGCGCCGTCGACCTTGGCCACGCCGTTCTCGATGCGCACGGTCAGGCCGATGACCTCGCCGACGGCACCGGGCAGCTTGCCCGTCACCGAGTCGGCGAGCTTCACGGTGACGCTGCCGATCCGGCCCAGCCCGCCCACGATCTTCGTGGTGGCGCTGCTGACCGCGCTCGACACGACGCCGAGCATCTTGGACAGCGCGCTGCCGCTACCGCCGAGCGGCGTGGTGACCGCCGCCGCCAGCACGTCGAACGTGATCAAGCCGAACGCCTTGGCCGGGTCGTCCTGCCACACGTCCAGGTGAATCAGCTTGTACGGGTTCTGCACCAGGTCGGTCAGGCCGGCGGCGATCTGGTCGCACGCCGCGATCCCCTGCTGGCTGTACTTCAGCAGGGCGCACTCGCCGAGCTTCACGATGCCGTTCCAGGCGTTCTCCGCACCTTCGGCGAAGCCGGCCGCGGCCCGCTCGGCGAAGCCCTGGATGTCCTGCGTGGCCTGCTCGTACGCCCGGCACGCGGCTTCGTCGCCGCCCATGCACTTGATGCCGTTCTCGACGTAGTTGCCCGCGTTGGACAGGCCGCGGGAGATGGCCTGGCCCGTCTTGGCGGTCAGCTCGAGGCACTGCGGCGAGAGCTGGTCGATGACGCACGCCAGCACGGCTTGGGCGCCGGCGGAGAACTGGCGGTTGAGCTCGTCCTGCTTGTGCTGGGCGTCGTCGCGCGCCTTCTTCTGCGCCTCCTCGGCACGCCTCTTGGCGTCCTGGAACTGGTCGAGTGCGAGGCCGGCCTCGTTGGTGAACCCGTGGATCGCCGACGTGGCCTGCTTCGCCCACTCGTGGATCTTCTCGGCGGCAGCGGCCGCCTGGCCCGCGGACTGGGCGGCGCTGGAGGCCACCGAGGCGGCGTTGCCCGCCCCGACCGCGTCGGCACGGGCCGAGGAAGCGGACCTCGCCGCGTTCGTGGCCGCGTCGTGCGCGCCCTGTGCGTGCTGTGCCGCCGCGTTGGCCGCGTCGTTCGCGCCCATCGCGTACTGCGCGGCCTGGTTCGCCGACTCGGCCGCCGCGGCGGCTGCCTCGTAGGCGGGCTTGTTGTCCGCGACCGCCCGATCGGCTGCCTCACGGGCACTGGTCGCCGCGCGGGCCGCCTCTTCCGCCTTCTCCCGCGCGGAACGGGCCTGTTCCTCGCCGATCGTCAGCGCGGCGGCCGCCACCTCCATCGCCTTGCGCGCGTCGGCGTTGATCGCCGCGTACGGCCGGGCGATCGCGTCGGCTGCCGCCGCCGGGTCGACGATCAGCGCCGCGGACGCGCCCGCCGCCGAAGCCGCGCGGTCGGCGATCACGGACTGGAACACCGCGTGGTTGGCCTCGGAGACCGCGGCCTCGGCTTCGAAGCGGGTCTTGTCCGCCGACACCCGGGACTCGACCGCGGCGTTGGTCGCGGCCACCGCCAGGCGGTTCGCCTCGTCGGCGGCCCGGCGTGCGGTCACGGCCTCCTGATCGGCCAGGGCCGCCGCCTGCCGCGCCTGCTGGGCCGCCTGCGCCGCCTTCGCGGCCTCGGACTGCGCGGTGGCCGCCGCGGTCTGCGCGCGACCGGCCCACGCCGCCGCCGCGTTGGCCTCCGAACGGGCACGGCCGGCCGCCTCGGCTATGTCCCTGGTCGCCTCGTCGGCGTCCTTGCCCGCCCGGATGGCCTCGTCCCGCGCCGCCTTCAGCCCGTCCTCGACCTGCTGGGCGAAGGTCGTCTTGCCCAGGCAGACGGTGGTCGCGGTGCGCAGCTCCGAGGCGGTCCGCTGCACCGCGTCCACGGCGGCCTGCTCGCGGACGCCCGCCTTGACCGCGTCACCGTGCGCCGCCACCGCCGCCTGGCTGCGGGTGACCGCGTTCGACGCCGCCGACTGGGCGGTCAGCCGTGCGTTGCGGGCGTTGCCGGCGTGCGTGGCGGCGCCGCGGGCGGCCTGGTCGGCGAGGTTCTTCTGCTGCGCGGCACGATCACGCGACCCGATCGCGATGTCGTGCTGCTTCTTCGCCGCCTCGGCGAGACCGGCCGCGGTCTGCGCCTGGCGCTCCGCTTCCTCCCGGTACTTGCGCGCGTTGTCCGCGTGCTCCTGGGCGTTCGCGTCGGCGTCGAGCGCGCGGCTGTCGGCGAGCGTCGCCTCGGTGGCGTGCTGCGCGGTCTCGGCGGCGCGGGCCGCCGCCTCGGTCGCCGCGCCCACCGCGATCGTGACCTTGGCCCAGTCGAGGCCGTCGGTCATGCCGGTCTCGATCAACCGCACGGCGGCGTTCTGCACCTGCGCGGTCGTGCCGGCCGCGGTCGTCGCGGCCCGGCTGCCCTGTTCGGCGTAACCGGTGGCGTCGGCGCGCAGCGCGTCGAGTTCCTGGTCGCGGCCGCGCTGACCGTTGGCCCGACCCGGCTTGTCCTCCTGGAGGATCTGGTCCGCGCGGTGCGCCGCCTTCGCGGCCATCTGCATGGCGAACGTGGCCTTGTCGAGCGACTCGACCGCCAGGACGTTGGCCCGCAGGATCTCCGCGCGCGCGTCCGCCGCCCGCTCACCCCGGCGGGCCAGGTCGTTCAGCTCGGTGATCGCCCTGTTCCGGTCCGCCAGCGCCTGCTCGATCACCTGCTGGAAGTCGTGGTCGCGCCGGTTCGCCTCGGCGTAGCCGGTGAGGTAGAACTCCCTGATCCGCGCGTAGTCGTTGCTCAGCAGGATCGCTTCGCCCTCGACCTTCACCTGCGGACCACCGTGGGCGACCATGTCGCGGACCCGGCCGATGACGCGTTCCCGCTCGGCGGCGGAGTCCTCGGCGTCCCGCTGGTCCTGCTTCTCCGCGATCTCCTTGCCGTAGGCCACGAAGTCGGCGATGACCTGGTCGTCGCCGGAGTCGAGCGCGGCCTGCGCCCCGGCGCGGACGTGCGGACCGCCGTCGCGCGCCCAGCCCTGCACCAGCTCGCGGTTGGTGACCGCCTCCGCGCGCTTGCGCTCGTCGGCACGGGCCTTCGCCTCGGCCTCGCCGTGGTCGAGGAACCACAGCAACGCCGCCAGGTCGCCCACGTCGAGCGCCGCCTGTGCCGCGTCGCGCACCTCGACGTCCGGCGCGTACTGGGCGATGTCCCCGACGAGCAGGCGGTAGAACGCGTACTCCTCGTCCTCCTCCGGTGTGCTGCCGGTGGAGGTCGTCGCGAGGACGGGCGCCGGCCCGATCACCGGCGCGGCCAGCGCCTGGACGTGGCCGCCCAGCAACGCCAGCAGCACCGCGATGACCACGGCCACCAGTGATCTGCGCCGCGTCGTGGCGGCGTGACTCGTGCTTGTGTTCATGGTGTTACCGGTCCCCCCGGTCCCGTTCGAGCGCCGCGAGCGCGTTCGCTCGTGCTTGTGCGGCGATGTTCTGCCACGTGCTGGCCTGCCCGAGCGCCCACGCGGCTTCGTCGGCCCACGAGGTGTTGCCCTGCTCGGCGCGGGCGAGCACGGCCGCCCAGTCCTGCTCGGTCTGCGCACCGCGGGCGTGTGCGACGACCGCCGCCCACGCCGCCGCCTGCGCGTCCGCCCTGGCCTTCTCCGCCGTCCAGTCCGTGGCGGACTGCCCGGCCTGCTGCTCGACCTGCTGCCACGCGGCGATGGCCTCGGCACGGGCCTTGCGGGCGAACTCCCCGCTCGACTCGCGTTCCGCCCGCTCCGCCGCCGACGCCGCCTCGATCAGCAACGCGATCCGGCTGTGCCAGATCTCGTTCTGGTCGGTGGTGTTGCGGCGGAACGCCTCGTCGTCCAGGTCGGCCGCAATGCCCCAGTAGTACTTGAAGAACAGGCCGATCGACGTGTCGTCGCCGCTCAGCGCCCGCTGGGCGGCGGCGCGGACCTGCGTGCCCGGGTCGTGCGCGGCGAGGTCGGCCACGTAGTCGCGGTCGGCCTGGCCGAGCCGGGCGAGCCGCTCCTCGTACCGGTTGCCGTTGACCCGGTCGAGCTCCTGGGCCTTCGCGTGTCCGGTTCGGACGTACTCGGCCTGGGCGTTCTCGGTGCTGACGAGCGCGCGGCCCGAGGTGACGCGCACCGCGCTGTCGGGCAGTGAATACCTGTTGACCAGCCCGATGTAGTCGCGGTCGCGCTTGATCCGGTCCGCCGCCCTGGTCTTGGCGGCGGCGTACCCGCCGGTGACGAACTCCCTGATCGCCTCGTCGCCGCGGGTGCTGAGCACCGCGTTCCACGCCTCGGCCCGCACCTCCGGCAGCGGGTCGCTCAGCGCCATCTTCCTGACCCGATCGCGCAGCACGGTGGCCAGGTCCACTTGGCCCGCCGCCGTGACCGCGGTGTCCGCCACCGCCGCGGCGGCATTCGGCGCGACCACCGCCGAAACCATGACCGCGGCCGCGAGCGCGGCGCGGAGTATTGCGCGCGTGAGCGCATGACGCCCCATGTATTTCCCCCCGGAATGATGTGGCAGGGCGATTTGCCCGCACTTTCTTAGCACGCCGCCACCGATTCGAGCGAGCGTTCGACGGGCGGGTGGGCGACGGCTCGAACGTCGGCGGGACAAGGAACTTGAGGTTCTCGCGGGTTCGTGCGACGCTGCCACCGGCATTCGACCAGGGGGGTCGGACCGACTATTTCGGTAATGCCTCAACTCACCTTTACGGGGGAACCCACGTTGTCCAGATCCAGTCTGGTCGGCAGAGCCCTGCGCGGAATCGCCGCGCTCGCCGTCTCGGCCACGTTGGCGAGCGGTCTGATCGCGGCGCCTGCGCAGGCCGAGCCGACCACGCCCGCGCCGCCCGCGACGAACTCCGCGGACACCACGCAGGCCGTGCCCGAGGCGACCACGGACGAGAAGGCCGCGGCGGCTCGTGAGCTCAACCTCCTCCTCACGCCCGAGATGGCCGTGATGACGGACAAGAACTTCGTGATCACGTTGTGGCAGAAGGCGCGCGAGGGCAGCAAGGTCAAGGCCGCCGCGCTGGCCGCGTTCACCAACACGACCGACCCGCAGGCGTGCCTGCTGTTCATCAGGACCGGCATCTTCGAGGCCAGCCTGGAGGACCAGATCGAGTTGGGGCGCAAGGCGCAGCGCGACACGGAGCGCCTGCGCGCGGCGGCCGAGATCCTGTGGACCGACGTGCCACAGGCGATGCTCGACACGTCGCTGGAGAACTTCGTCTTCCAGCTGTGGCAGCGCGCGGAAGCGGGCAGCGAGGTCAAACGGGCCGCCGCCGCGGTCCTCACCACGACGTCCACGGACGAGCAGCGCCAGGAGTTCGTCGTCTCCGGCATCTTCACCGCCTCCGACGCCGACAAGCGGCGCAAGATCGACGAGGCCGAGCAGGCCGAGCGCGAGCGCCTCAAGCGCGAGCAGGACCGCGCGGCCAAGGCGACCGCCTGGACGGCGGCGACGCAGTCGACGGCCACCGAGGACCTGCTGAACCTGCCCGACCGCGAGTTCATCTACGAGATCATCAGGCGCACCACGGGTGCCAGGGTCAAGGCCGCCGCGCAGGCCGCCTACGACAACCGCGACCCGGCGGCGTGGGAGGCCTTCATCTACACCGGCGTCCACGTCGCGCACCAGGAGGACATCGACGAGCAGGACCGCCTCGACGCCATCGAGACCGAGCGGCGGGTGCGCCTGATCCTCGACGCGGCGGAGCGCGACGGCTACATGCCGAACCTCGTCGCCGCCGCGCGGGCCGCGCTCGCGGGCACGACGGCGCAGCGCAACGAGTTCCTCAACACCGGCCAGCACGTCGCCGCGAAGCTCGACCTGATCAAGCCGGCGCACAACCGCGTGATCGAGCTGCAGGGCATCCAGTCGGGCCGCTGCCTGCAGATCGCCGGGCTGTGGGACCAGCCGAACCAGGGCGCGAACGCCGACGGCGCCGCGGGTGAGCTGTGGGACTGCGTGCGCGGCCCGAAGCAGGTGTGGGAGCTCAAGTGGGCCGCCGAGGGCCAGTACCGGTTGCTGAACCTGGGGTCCAAGAAGTGCCTGGACATCAGCGGTGACATCGTCGTCCAGAACACGTGCGCCGACCACCCGAACCAGCGGTGGCAGTTCCTGGAGAACGCGGACGGCACCTTCCAGCTCAAGAACATCGGCTCCGGCAAGTTCGCCACCGCGGCGGACTCGGGCACCGGCAACGCGACCCTGATCGTGCAGTACACCAACACGAACTCGATCGACCAGCGCTGGCGCATCATCGACCCGAACCACGTGTCGTGGACCGTCGAGATGACCGTCGGCACGATCCAGATCAAGGGCGTCGAGTCGGGCCGCTGCCTGCAGGTCGCGGGGTACTGGGACCAGCCGAACCAGGGTGCGCTCGCCGACTTCGCGCTGATGGAGGTGTGGGACTGCGTCGGCGGGGACAAGATGGCCTGGGACCTGGTCCCGTTGGGGGACAAGAAGTACGCGTTGAAGAACAAGGTGTCCGGCAAGTGCCTCGACGTCCGCTACGGCGACCCGGCCAACGGCACGCCCGCGGTGCAGTACTCCTGCCACCACGGCGGCAGCCAGCAGTGGATCTTCACCCAGGGTGACAACGGCACGCTCGGCCTGGCCAGCGCGCTCACCCAGAAGTTCGTCGACGTGGCGGGCCGCCGGACCGCCAACGGCTCGGTGATCGAGCTGCACGACAGCAGCGGTCAGACCAACCAGCGCTGGAACGTCGTCCAGCTGACCACCGCCTCCGCCGCCTGACCGGTGGTCGTGCGCCAACCGCGGTGAGGTCGTGCGCCGGGATGCGGATCACCCGCGTCCCGGCGCACGCGGCCCTCCACCGGGTCGGCCACCGCAGTAGTTCGTGCTGCGAATTGTCCGATGTTACTCTCGGTGCGTGAGCAAGCAGGGTGACGGCCGGATGGGGATCGTGGCCGCTCTGGTGCGGTCGACGTTCCTGGTGGACGCGGTGTACGCGGAATCGGCGCGGAAGTACGGCATCACCTCGCAGCAGGGGCAGTTGCTGTGCGTATTGATGGCCGGGCCGCGAGGTATGACCGAGCTCGGCGCGATGCTGCGACTGGCGAAGTCGAGCCTGACCGGCCTGGTGGACCGCACCGAGCGCAACGGCCTGGTCCGGCGCGAGTCGGACCCCGATGACCTGCGCGCGGTGCGGGTGGCGTTGACACCGCACGGCAGCGAACTGGTCGAGGAGTTCTACGCCGAGACGTGCCGGCGGATCGAGGACCTGCCGGCGGCGCTCGGCCCGGAGGACCGCGAGGTGCTCGCCGACCTGCTCGGCCGGGTCGTGCTGGCCAACGAGGTACCGGAGGTCTTCCTGGCCTCGGAGGAGGACTCCGGCAAGAAGGTGTGATCCAGCGGACAGCCCGTTGAAGTTCGTACTACGAACCAATATGGTTCGTAGTACGAACTTCAATCGCTGGAGAGTGGAACCATGAATCGTACC
Source organism: Saccharothrix sp. CB00851 (assembly GCF_001905065.1). Taxonomy (NCBI): domain Bacteria; kingdom Bacillati; phylum Actinomycetota; class Actinomycetes; order Pseudonocardiales; family Pseudonocardiaceae; genus Saccharothrix; species Saccharothrix sp. CB00851. Next base: position 103,364 of record NZ_LWLC01000007.1, on the reverse strand, counting down.
GTCGCCATCATCGGTGAGGGCTACGGAGGAGCGGCCGCGCGCGACGCGTTCGTCAACGCGGCAGGCTCGCTGCGGACGGTGACCAGGCCCGAGTGGGCGGGCCACATGTTCTTCCCGTTCGACACGCTGCTCACCAGGGGCACGGTGATCCGTGACCGCGCGGTCTCGGTGGACCCGGGCGGGGTGGCCCTCGGGTCCGGGCGGCACGTCGAGGCGGACTACCTGGTCCTGGCCACCGGGTCCAGCTACGCCTACCCGGCCAAGCCGGTCGCGGACTCCGTCGGCGACGCCCTGGACGACTTCCGCCGCACCCACGAGGAACTCGCGGGCGCCGACCGGGTGCTCACCCTGGGCGCCGGTCCGGTCGGGCTGGAGCTGGCCGCGACGGTCACCGCGTACAAGGGCGCGGACCTGTTCACCAGCCGGTTCACCGAGCAGTTCGGCCCCACCGCGGCGCGGTTCGGCGCCACCGCGGTCTGAGGGCAGTCACCCGAGGCGAACGCCTTGTCACCACTCGGAAAGGCAGGACAATGTCCGAACACGATGTCGTCTTCGGCTTCGGCGCGCACAGCGGCATCGGCGAGGGGCCGGAGCTGCTGAGCCTGGTCCAGCGGGCCGACCGGGAAGGGCTCGACCACTTCTCCCTGTCGGACCACCCCTACCTCGGCGAACGCCTGGACGCGTACGCCACCATCGGGTTCGTGCTCGGCCGCACCGAGCGGATCGCGGGCCTGGCGAACGTCACCAACCTGCCGACCCGGCCGGCGCCCATGCTCGCGCGGACGGTTACGTCGCTGGCCGCGCTCTCCGGTGGCCGCGTCGTGCTCGGCATGGGCGCGGGCGGGCTGTGGGACCGGATCGCCGACATGGGCGTGCCCCGGCTGTCCCCGAGCCAGGCCGTGGACGCGTTCGAGGAGGCGATCGTGCTGGTCCGGAAGCTGTCCGGGGGCGGGCCACCGGTCACGCACCACGGCCGCCACTACCGGGTCGACCGGATCCGGCCCGCGCCGGTGCCCGCGCCGCCGGTGTGGACGGGCTCGGTCGGCCCGAAGTCCCTGGCCGCCACCGGCCGGGTGGCCGACGGCTGGATCCCGGGCCACGCGGCGGACTGGCTCAGCGACCGCTACCGCGAGTCCCGGCCGGTCGTGGACGAGGCCGCGGTCGACGCGGGCCGCGATCCCCGGGAGGTCCGCACGATCTTCAACCTCCCCGGCCGCGTCACCGACCGTCCACTGCCCGCCACCCGGGACGACGACGGCCGTTGGCTCGGCGGTGCCGCCGCGCAGTGGGTCGAGGAGCTGGCGTCGGCGGTGCTGGAGCACGGCGCCTCGGGGTTCACCCTCTTCTCGCCCGAAGGCGGCACCCCGGACGCCGTGTCCCTCGCCCGGTGGGCGGGCGACATCGTCCCGGCCGTCCGCGAGGCGATCTCGCACCGGTAGTCACTGCGACAGCGGCGTCCGGGACGTGGACAGGCCGGGGTCGGACGACGTCCGGTCCGGCTGCGACGGGTCGGTTCGGCCGCTGGACCCCGGCGTCCAGTCCGAACCGAGCCGCGTCCGGCGGGGATTGGCGACCGCGCGCCCGGTGTCGATCTCGTGCATGTGTGTCCTCCTGGTGACGAACGCACTTCGTTGGTTGCCGGCGGCCGGCGCCGGCAAACGATGAGGTACGTCACGCGGACGGCGGACAGCGGACGGCCGGTTCCCGGCAGCGCGCTCCTATCAAGACCCAATCGTTGACACTTTTTCCGACCCAAGCCAGTCTATGTGTCACATCTTGACAGCGGGCTCGATGGCCGGTGTCGGCGTACTTCGACGGCGTACTTCGACGAGGAGGTACCAGCGGTGACACGGTGTGAAAGCGCTTTACGGCTGTGGAGGCGTGGCACGGCGGCGGCCGTGGGCGCGGTCGTGCTCGGGGCGCTGACGGTCGCGGTCGCGGTCCAGCCCGCGTCCGGCGCAGACAACCCCTACCAGCGCGGACCGGACCCGACGCAGTCCAGCGTCTCGGCGAGCCGGGGCACCTTCGCCACCGCCCAGGTCGGCGTGCCCGCCGGGAACGGCTTCGGCGGCGGCGTGATCTACCACCCCACCGACACCAGCCAGGGCACGTTCGGCGCGGTCGCCATCGTGCCCGGCTACACCGCCACCTGGGCCGCCGAGGGCGCGTGGATGGGCCACTGGCTGGCGTCGTTCGGGTTCGTCGTGATCGGGATCGACACCAACAACCGCAACGACTGGGACACCGCCCGCGGCACCCAGCTGCTGGCCGCGCTCGACTACCTGACCCAGCGCAGTTCCGTCCGGGACCGGGTCGACCCGAGCCGGACCGCGGTGATGGGCCACTCCATGGGCGGCGGCGGTGCCATGTACGCGGCGCTGCAGCGACCTTCGTTGAAGACCGCCGTCGGGCTCGCGCCGTTCAGCCCGTCGCAGAACCTGACGACCACCCGAGTGCCGACCATGCTCCTGTCCGGCCAGAACGACACGACCACCACGCCGGCCAGCATCGTCAACCTCTACAACGGGATCCCGAGCAGCGTCGAGAAGGCCTACCTGGAGCTCACCGGCGCCGGTCACGGCTTCCCCACCTCGAACAACTCCACGATGATGCGCAACGTCATCCCGTGGCTGAAGATCTTCGTGGACAGCGACACCCGCTACACCCAGTTCCTGTGCCCGTTGTCGGACAGCAACGGCATCAGGACCTACCAGAACACGTGCCCGCTGGTCCCCTCCCCCGTGCCGACGACCACGTCCACCACCTCCAGCACGAGCACCACGACCACCTCGACCACGACGACGACCACGACTTCGGTGCCGGTCGGCGCGTGCAGCGCGACCTACCGCACCACCAACGCGTGGTCCGGCGGGTACCAGGGCGAGGTCACGGTGGCGGCTGGCGACTCGGCGGTCAACGGCTGGACCGTCCGGTGGACGCTGGACAGCGGCCAGACCATCAGCCAGGTCTGGAACGGCACGCTCAGCGCCACCGGCTCGGCCGTGTCGGTGCGCAACGCCTCCTACAACGGCTCGCTGCGACCCGGCACCTCCACCACGTTCGGCTTCATCGCCGGCGGTGCACCGTCCACTCCGGTCTTGTCCTGCACCAGCCCGTAGCCGAACTCCTCCGAGGCGGCGGCCTGAGGTGACGGCATGCGCCGTCGGTCAGGCCGCCGCCCTGCGCCTGCGCCTGCGCTTGAACACCTCACCGATCGGCTCGACGTACTTCGCCGCGATCGGGCCGAGCACGGCCATCAGCAGCACGTAGGCCGTGGCGAGGGCGGCGAGTTCCGCGTCCACCCGGCCCGAGGCGACCGCAAGGCCCGCGATGACGATGGAGAACTCGCCTCGGGCCACCAGTGCCGCCCCGGCGCGGGCACGACCCATCGGCCCGACGCCCTGGCGCTTGGCCGCCCACCAGCCGGTGCCGACCTTCGTGAGCGTGGTGACGACGGCGAGCGCGACGGCGATGCCCAGCACCGGCGGGATCGTGGCGGGATCGGTGTTGAGCCCGAACACGACGAAGAACATCGCCGCGAACAGGTCGCGCAGCGGCTCCAGCAGCCGGGTCGCGTTCTCCGCCGTCGAGCCGGAGATCGCGATGCCGAGCAGGAACGCGCCGACCGCCGCGGACACCTGCAACTGCGAGGCGATGCCCGCGACCAGCAGCGCCGAGCCGAGCAGCTTCAGCAGGAACACCTCGTGGTCCGGGCTGTCCACCAACGCCGACACGAAACGCCCGTACTTCAACGCCACCACCAGCACGACGGTGATGGCCAGCAGGGAGATGCCGACCGCGGTGAGCCCGCCGAGCAGGCTCACCCCGGCGAGCACGGCCGTCAGCACCGGCAGGTACACCGCCATCGCCAGGTCCTCGAACACCAGCACCGACAGGACCACCGGGGTTTCCCGGTTGCCGAGCCTGCCGAGGTCGCCGAGCACCTTCGCCACGATGCCCGAGGAGGAGATGTAGGTGACGCCCGCCATCGCCAGCGCGCCCACCGGGCCCCAGCCCAGCAGGTAGGCGGCGATCGCGCCGGGCGCGGCGTTGAGGACGAGGTCGAGCACCCCGGCCATCCAGGACTTCTTCAACCCGGTGGTGAGCTCGGACGCCGAGTACTCCAAGCCGAGCAACAGCAGCAGCAACACCACCCCGATCTCACTGGCGAGGTGGGTGAACTCCTCGATGCCGTGCAGCGGCACCAGCCCGCCGGAGCCGAACGCGAGGCCGCCGAGCAGGTACAGCGGGATCGGCGAGATGCCGACCCTGCGCGCGACGCGGCCGAGCAGCCCGAGGCCGAAGAAGACCGCGCCCAGTTGGATCAGCGCGACAGCGGTGTGCACGTCAGCCTCCGCCGCCGGTCAGGATCTCGGCGGCGGCGTCGAGCCCGGCCGCGGTACCGACGACGACGGCCAGGTCACCGTTGTCGAACAGGAACTCCGGGCCGGGCGACGGGTGCGCCACCCCGGCGCGGACGACGGCGACGATCGACGCACCGGTGCGCGTGCGCAGCGCCGTGTCGCCCAGGGCACGGCTCGCGAACGCCGTGACCGGCAGTTGACGGGTGGTGATCCCGCCGACCTCGCGGTGCTGTTCGCGAAGCTGCGCGACCAGCTGCGGCGCGCCCAGCAGGCCCGCCAGCGTGCTCGCCTCCTCGGGTGCGAGCGGAATCGACGCGGCGGTCGCGTCGGGATCGTCCTGTTTGGAGACGATCAGCTCGAACTTCCCGTCCCGGTAAGTGATGACACCGATCCTGCGGCCGGCGCGGATGGCGAAGTCCTGACGGGTCCCGATTCCGGGCAGTGGGGTCACCTCGACGTTCACGACGGCCACCTTACATTCGGACAAATCGGTCTCGGTGCGGTCGGGACGACCGCGGGGTCCCACGCCGATCCGGTGCGGGACCCGCTCGCCGAGCACGGACAGTTGGACAACACGGCGCGGGTTCGCCGGACCTAGCCGGCGCCCAGGTAGGCGAACGACAGCACGGATCCGGGACCGGTCAGCAGACCGAGCGCGATCACACCGTAGAACGGCTTGTCCTTGGCGTACATCGCCACCATCAGACCGACCGCGGCGGCAGCCGCGCCGATCATCAGCGCCAGCAGGACAACAGAGTAAACCGACATGCAACGGGCCTTCCGGAAGACGCGACAGCGTCAAGCGCCCGTCGTCACCACAGCGCGGCGAAGCGCGGACACGCCTGACACAGGAACAGAGAGTACGAATCGACGGCCTGCGGACAGGCCGCTGCGGCACGCCGATGCGCGGTGTGCGCGACCAGCGTGTCGTCGAGTGCTCAGACTCGGATCATCCTGTTCACGCCGACGGAGGTGCCCTGGTCGACCGCGGTGTCGGCGCCGCGACGGCCACCGCGGAGTCGGCGGTCTCGCCGAGCGGTGCACGCCCGTACCGGCCGGACCCGTCGGTCTCGCGCGAGCACGAGGCCCACCAGGCCTCGTACAGCGCCGCGGCGGGCGCATGTCCCGCCGTGACCGCCAGTCGCGGGCGTTCGTGGAGGTCGTCGTGCATCGAGGGCACGGCCGACACCGACTCGCCGACGACGCGGTCCAGGCCCGCGTACCCGTACCCGGCACCCGGCGCCGGGACCACGGTCAACCCGAGCAGCACCAGCAGCAACACGAACGGGAGCCCGAACCGGCCCACCCTCGCCGCTGCCCGCACCCGCCCGATCCTCTCGCCGACGAAAATCTCCTGAGGTCGGCACAGCATACGCACTCGCCCGGACCGGCCCAGCCCCGCAACGCAGTCCGGCGGTGCGCGGTCAGCAGGTGGTACCGGTGGTGGCGCGGCGTTCGAGCATGACGGTGTCGCGCCAGACGCCGTGGTGCTGGGCGATGCGTTCGCGGACGCCGACGGTGCGGAAGCCGGCCGAGTGGTGCAGGGCGATGCTGGCCCGGTTCTCGGGGAAGATCGCGGTCTGCAGGGTCCACAGGCCGCCCGCGTCGGCGGCGGTGACCTGACGGTGGAGCAGGGCCTTGCCGACGCCCCGGCCGCGGAAGCCGTCGCCCACGTAAACGGAGGTTTCGGCGACGCCGGAGTAGCACTCGCGGGCGGAGACGGGCGTGGCGGCGGCCCAACCGGCGACCCGGCCGTCGACGACGGCGACCCAGCGGTGGTCGGGCAGCCACTTGGCTTCGAGCGTGCGGCGGCTGGGTGTCTCGGTCTCGAAGGTGGCGTTGCGGGTGGCGATGCCCTCGGCGTAGACGCGGCGGACGTCGGGCCAGTCGTCATCGGCCAGGGGGCGGACGGTGACGTCGGCGGGCAGGTCGGTCGGGCAGCACGAGCGTGTGACGATGGTGCCCATGACCGCGTCGGCGGCGTGCGGCAGGCCCGTGCAGCACGCCTGGTTGACCGACACCAGCGTCGCGGTGCCCTCCTTGCGCAGCCGGACGAAGCCCACGTCGGCGAGCTTGCGCAGGTGGTGCGAGCAGGTCGACTGGCTGACGCCGACGGCCTCGGTCAGCGCGCCCACGGTGATCTCGCCGGGGTGGGTGGCGACGGTGTGCAGCAGGCGCACCCGGGTCGGGTCGGCCAGGCAGGCGAACCACTCGGCGTAGGTGGAGGCGTCCTCGGGCGCGAGGCCAACGGCGGGCTGCGTCGTCGTCATGACCCCAGACTAATCGATGAACACCGATGGTTGCATCCATCGAGGATGCTCGATACATTCTCGCTCGTTCGATCGAAGAGAACCGATGAAAGGGGTGGCTCGTGAGCGAGCTCCCGGTGGTCGTGGTGGGTGCGGGGCCGGTCGGGTTGGCCGCGGCGGCGCAGGTGCTGGAGCGGGGCCTGCGGCCGTTGGTGCTGGAAGCGGGTCCGCGGGCCGGTGCGGCGGTGGCGCAGTGGAACCACGTGCGGCTGTTCTCGCGGTGGTCGGAGCTGGTCGACCCGGCCGCGCGGCGGCTGCTGGAGGGCTCCAGGTGGACGGCGCCCTCGGACGAGGCTTACCCGACCGGCGCCGAGTGGGTGTCGCGGTACCTGGCGCCGCTGGCCGAGGCGCTGGGCGACCACGTGCGGGTGAACGCCCGCGTGGTCGGGGTGGCCCGGCAGGGCCGGGACCGGGTCGTGGACGCGGGCCGGGACAGCGAACCGCTGACCGTGCACGTCGAGACCGCCGCGGGCGAGGAGCGGATCACCGCCCGTGCCGTGGTGGACGCGTCGGGCACGTGGGGCTCGCCCAACCCGCTCGGCGGCGACGGCCTGCCGGCGATCGGCGAACGCGCGGCGGCCGACCGGATCGCCTACCGCGTCCCGGACGTGGTCGCCGAGGTCGAGCGGTACGCGGGCAAGCGGATCGCGGTCGCCGGCAGCGGGCACTCGGCGCTCACCGCGCTGGTCGCGCTGGCGGGCCTGGCCGAACGGCACCCCGGCACGCACGTGACGTGGCTGCTGCGCCGGGGCTTGGTCGGCAACGCGTTCGGCGGTGGCGAGGCCGACCAGCTGCCGGCGCGGGGAGCGCTCGGGCTCCAGGCCAAGGAGGCGGCACAAGCCGGGCACGTGGAGGTCGTGACCGGGTTCCGCACCGCCGCGGTCGAGCGTGCCGGCGAACAGCTGGTGCTGGTGTCGCAGGACGGGCACCGGTTGCCGCCGGTGACCGAGGTCGTGGTGCTGACCGGGTTCCGACCGGACCACTCGTGGCTGTCGGAGGTCCGGCTGGACCTGGACCCGGTGCTGGAGGCGCCGGCGAAGCTCGCGCCGTTGATCGACCCGAACGTGCACTCGTGCGGCTCGGTCGAACCGCACGGCGCGAACGTGCTGCGCCAGCCCGAGCCCGGTGTCTACCTGGCCGGCATGAAGAGCTACGGCCGCGCGCCCACGTTCCTCGCGCTGACCGGCTACGAACAGGTCCGCAGCGTGGTCGCCGAGATCGCGGGCGACCACGAGTCCGCGGCCGAGGTCGAGCTGGTGCTGCCGAAGACCGGCGTGTGCGGCGGGTCCGGGGTGTTCGACGTCGAGCAGCCCGCGAGCTCCGGTGGGTGCTGCGGCCCGGCGCAGGTCGTCGAGCAAGAGTCGTCGGCGAGTTGCCGCGGCCCGGCGCAGGTCGTCGTGCAGCCGGTGGCGTCGGGCGGTTGCTGCGGTGGCCTGGCGGTGGCGGACCTGACCTTGACGGCGCCGGGTGCGCGCACCTGAAGTCCGGCAGCCCGGCACATCGAGGGGCGTGCCGGGCTGCCGACCGCCGGCGGTGGTGCCTTCGTGGCCCGGGGGCGTTTCGGCCCGAGCCCTTCACCGGCTGATCGGTCCGCGAGGACGAGTGATACGGCAACCCGGTGGGGTGAGCGAGGGTCCGAGCGGTGGCGCGGGCGGCGCGGGCGGAGGTAGGCACAGTGGTGTGCGGCAGGAAGGTGCCGCCGTCGATGTGCCGCCCCCTGTGAGGATGAACGATGTCTGCGCCGACGCTGAACCACCAGGCCACCGGCTACGACGCCCGCCAGGCGTACTGCCTGGCCAAGGCCGCCGAGCTGGCCTACAAGGACCGGGAGCGGATCGAGGCCACCGCCGCCGAGTGGGGTTTCGACCGGGTCCGCCACCACCACTCGACGTTCAAGCCGCCGTTCGCGCTCAGTGACACGCAGGCCTACACCATGGCCGGTCCCACGATGATCGTGACGGCCTTCCGCGGCACGGAGCCGATCCAGCTGCGGGACTGGTTGTCGGACACCACCACCCCACCGTGGCCCGGTCCCGCGGGCACGGGTCTGGTCCACTACGGCTTCGCCGAGGCGTTGCGCGCGGTGTTCCCCTCGGTGCTCGCGGCCGTGGAGGAACTGCGCGACGCCGAGCAGACGATCTGGTTCACCGGGCACAGCCTCGGCGGAGCCCTGGCGATGCTGGCCGCGGCCTGGCTGCACTTCGAGGACCCCGGGCTCTCCGCGCAGGGCGTCTACACCTTCGGCCAGCCTCGCACGTGCGACGACGCCCTCGCCAAGGCCTACGACCAGGCCTTGAAGGGACGCACGTTCCGGGTGGTCAACAACAACGACGTGGTCGCGCAAGTCCCGCCCGAGCCGGTGTTCCGCCACGTCGAGGACCTGCGCTACATCGACTCCAGCGGCAAGGTCCGCGACTCCATGCCCGTGGTGTCCACCCTGCTCGACCGCGGCAAGGGCATGACCGCCGACCCGTTCGCCCCCGCCTCCGACGGGGTGCGCGACCACCTCATGAAGGCTTACGTGGCCGCCCTGGAGAAGAACCTCCCCTGACCGGTCGCCGTTCCGGTGTCGTGTCACCCGGACGGGAACCGGGTCACCCACCTGCGTTGCCAAGGGGTCTCGACGGCACGCGGGTGGTGGTGCCGGCGGGTCCAGGCGACGGCGTGCGCGGGGTCGATACCGGCCAGGACGGCGAGGCAGGCGAGGACGGTTCCGGTTCGGCCGACGCCGCCACCGCAGGCGACCTCGACCGCCTCGCCGGCGCGTGCCCGGGCGTGGAGGGCGCGGATCTCCCGGATGGCGGCGTCACGGTCGCGGGGCAGCCGGAAGTCCGGCCACTCCAGCCAGGTGTGCGGCCAGGACAGGCCGGCGTCGTGGTCACGGCGAAGGCGGGGCGAACCGAGGTACAGGCCGAAGTCGGGCACGGGACCCACCGGTACCGGATGGCGCAGGCCGCGTCCCCGGACCCGGGAACCGTCCGGCAACCGGATGCCGCCGGCCAGGGGTGCGTCGCTCATCGGACCACACCGCCCACGCGCAGGCGGGCACGGTGGTTGGCGACGTTGACGCGGTTGCCGCACAGTTCCGGCCGGCAGTAGCGGCGACGCCCGGCCCGGCTCGTGTCCGCGAACACCCCGCGGCAGCCCGCCGCTTCACAGGCGCGGAAGCGGTCGTGGCCGAGCGCCCGCACCACGCCGAGCAGGCCGACGCCGATGAACGCCGCCAGTTCGTCCGCCGGCGGCGCGCCGGGAGCGGTGGGCACGTGCCACTGCCACCGACCGTCGACGTCCTGGCGCAGCACCGGACCGAGCGCGGCGCGGCGGGTCAGCACGTGCGCACCCGCGACGGCCTGGTCCTCCGTCTCGGTCTCCAAGATCCCGCGCACCTCGCGGCGCAAGAGCTGGACCTGGAACAGGTCCTCGCCGGTCGGCGCCCGGTCCGCGACGGCGTCGAGCCGCACGTCGTGCTCGGCCAGGAACTCCACGAGCGACTCGGGGGTGGACAGGCCGTCCCCGGCCTCCGTCACCGTCGGGGACGTGTTGACCAGGTCCGTCGCCACGGCGGCCCCGGACGGGTAGTCGGTCAGCGGAATCTCCACGGCACCCCTTCGCGGTAATGGGTATAGACGAAATATATCTCTTACGCGCGGCTGCCGGCGGCTACCGGGTCGTGGTGAACTCGGTTTCGAGGGTGGGCAGGTTGTTCCCCTGCTCGTCCAGCGAGTCGACCTCGGGCGGGGCCGGGAACACGAACAGCGAGTTGGTGCGTGTCGCGTGGCCGGGCCACTCGTCCTCCGGGGTGGCGGGCGCGCCGATGACGCCGGTGGCGGCGATGGCGTCCTGATCACCGGCCGCGAACGTGTCGTCGTCGGCGTTGACCTCGTAGCGGCGCTGGTGCTCGGTGTCGTCGGCACCCTGGCCCCTGGTGGCGGCGGGCATGGCCATCGGCATCGCGGCCGACATGGTCCGTCCACCGGTCGGCGTGGTGGCCGCGGTGACGGTGTCGGTCGGTCGGCCCGCGGTCATCTCCTTCGGCCCGACGACGGACGTGGGCCCGCCCGGGGCCAACCGGTTCGGCGGCCGGGTGCCCGAGGAGCCGGTGGTCGACACCGCACCGGCCGTCGGTGCGATGCCGCCGAGCGGAACCGTGCCGGTCGACGGGCTGGTTCCCGACGATGTGCCGACGGTCGAACCCGGAGTGCTCAGCGGGGACGCCGTCGCACTGGCCGGACGTGAAGCGGCCACGTCCGTGTCGTCGGTCGGGTCGGCCACACCGGACGTCGCCTGACCGGTGCCGGTGGACGTGGCGGTGCCCTCGGTGGCCGGGGCGCCGGAGCCGATGGGGTGGCTTTGCCCGGTCGCTGTCCCCAAGCCGCTCTCAAGGACAGGGGTCGATGCCCCCTCGGCTGCCGGCACGTCGCCGCCGCTGCCCTCGGCGACCTCGGCCAGCTTCTGCAGGAGCTGGGTGACCGCGTCCACGACGGTCAGCACCAGGTCGACCAGCTTCATCAGGTTCGCGGCGTTGGCCAACAGGTTCGCCATGACCTCGGCGATCTCCGCGCCGCACGCGGTGGCGATGTCGACGCAGACCTTGATCGCCTCGACGATGCTCGCACCGCCCGTCAACGGGGCGCGGGCGATGCCGTCCGCCATCACCGGGATCATCTTGCCGACCGCCTCTTCGATCAACGCGATGATCCGGGTGAGCGCCTTCACCACCTCCTCGCCCGCGCCGACGACCGCGCCGGAGATCGTCCTCGCCGCCTCGGAGATCGCGGTGAGGCCTTCGGCGAACTGGGCACTGGTGGCCCGGTGCCCGTCCGCGGCCTCACCGGTCCACCCGCTGGTCCCGGTGGTGGAGGCCTCGCGGAGGGTGTCGGCGAGCGCGTGGATGTCCGCCGCCGCGGTCGCCATGCCCTGCGCCGGCGTGCTCACCGCGGCCGGGTCGCCGCGGAACTGGTCGAGCGGTTTCGCCAGGAACGCCACGTGCGGGGTCAGCATGCCGACACCCGCGCGGTCCAGCGCGGCCAACGGGTCGGCCGATGAGATGAGCACGCCGAGGTCGGCCGGTGCCGGCAGGCTCGCCAGCCCTCCGGTGGACCACTCCGCGTCCAGCACCGCACCGGACACCGTGGAGAGTTCCGCCAACAGCTGGGCGGTGGTCTGGTCGGTGCTCATCGTCGGTACTCCCGGACGAGGTGGTCGGCGGAGTGCTCGTCGGTCCGCTGGTACCCGTCGGCGGAGCGGCGGAGGGCGACGCTCACCGCGTCCACCGCGGCCGACACGTCGCTGATCGCGGCGTTGGCCTGGCCGAGCGCGACGGACAGCTCGGTGGTGAGGAACCGGGGGAACGTGCCGAGCGCGCCGTCGGCCATGCGGTCCGGTGCCCGGTCGGACACCCCGGAGAGCTGGTCGGCGATGCCGGCGACCGCGGTGGCGTACCGGCGCAACTGCTCGGCGTCGATGTCGAAACCGCTCATCCCCGTCGCACCCCCGGGTTCTCGAAGTAGTCGTCCTCATCCGCACCGGGCCGGCGCGCGCGGTCGTCCACTTCGGCCGGCAGGTGCGCCTTGACCAGGTCGAGCGCCGCGCTCGGGCCGACGAAGTCGGTCATGATCTCGGTGAGCTGCCCGGCCGCCGACCGCTGTGCCGCCTTGGCCGTCGCCACGATCAGCCCGGCCAGCACGTCCGGTTCGAGGGCACGTGCGTGCGCGGTCAGCCGGAGCCGCTCCAGCGCGCCGCTCACGCCGACCCACGCCTCGACCTCACCGCGCGGGGCGACGGCGTGCCCGCCGACCTGCCGCAGCCGGGCACTCGCCCGGACCGCGCCGTCCACCGCACCGGCCAGCTCCCGCTGGTAGTCGGCCAGCCACTGCTCCGCACTCACCGTGGTTCCCTCCCCGTGCTCGATGCCGCGACACCGTCGCCTGATCCGTCCCAGCTGTGCCGGGTCGATGCTCGAACCACGGGGGCGGCCATCACCAGGCCACCGACCGGCCATCTATGCCCGGTGCCGTTGACCAGCGCGAACGATCGCCGACGGGCGGTGTGCGCGGATCGCCGTCGTGCTCCGGCTTCATCAGGTCGAGCAGGTGCCGCAGGTCCGCGATGGACCTGCGGCCGGTGTCGGTGATGGCGGTCAGCCCCTGGTCGAGACGCTCGGGAGACCCGCTCAGGTACCGCGCCGCCTCGGCTTGCACGACCATCGCCGTCACCAGGTGGGTCACCGCGTCGTGCAGTTCACGGGCGGTGCGGGAGCGTTCCGCGGACCGCTTGACCTCGGCCACGAGCCGGCGGCGCTCCGCCTCCACGACCCGGGCCGGCCGCAGCACCGCCCACGCGACGGCCAGTGCCAGGACCGTCGTGACGTCCCACCGCCGCCACCGGCCCGGGACCCGTCGGCGGCCGATCACCCGGCGAGCGCCGGGGCGGAGCGGCGACGCGGGGGCACGAGGTTGCCGCGCCGCCGGGCCAGCCACAGGAACCCGACCGTCACCACCACGCCCGCCAGCACCGAGTACGCGCTCGCCTCCGGGCCGAACTCACCGCCGCTGAGCAGGTACGGTCCGGACGTCACGCCGTCCAGCAGCCCCTGCGGGGCGTTCGAACCGGAGACGCTGGTGCTGAAGATGCCGCCCTGGGCGAAGTTCCAGCCAAAGTGCACGCCGATGGGCACCCACAGGTTGCGCGTGGCGGCGTAGGCGGCGGCCAGCATGAACCCCGCCTCGACCGCGATGGCGAACGCGGTCCACAACGTGGCGTGCGGGTTGAACAGGTGGGCCGCGCCGAACAGCGACCCGGTGAGCGCGAGCGACGCCCACGTGCCGATGCGCTGTTCGACGATGCGGAAGAGGATGCCCCGGAACAGCAGCTCCTCCACCACGACGGCGGCCGCCGTGAACCCGAGCAGCGCCACCGCGCCCGCCGGCGAGCCCCAACCCACGATCCGGTAACCGCCGAGGAAGGCGATGTTCGCGATGACAGCGCCGAACATGCCGACGCCGATCAGCAGCCCTCGCCCGAACCGGGGGCCGGCTCCACCCCCGATCACCTCGACCGGCTCGCGGCGCTCGGTCCGCCGCACCACCCACACGTAGACGTACAGCGCGAGCACCGCCGTCGCGACACCGCCCAGCAGGGTGAGGGGCACGTTCCACTGCGCCGCGCCGACGATCGCATTGCCGCCGAAAGCGACGACGGCAACCGCCACGAACTGGAACAACAGTCGCATGACCAATCCTTCGTGAGCCGTTCGCGGCCGATGTGCCGCGGTTGCCCGGAACGCTAGGGATCGGACGCGCCGAAATCGTCACCGCGCGGTGGACACCTGCGCGTAGCTCGCACGGGGGACAAACCCGTGGCGGTCTGGACCTCGGGCCGACAATTCCTGTCGTCGGCCGGCCCGAGGGCCCGGTCTCACTTCAGGTGCCGGACGAAGAACCGGTTGCCGTCGTCCCCCTCGAACGTCGGGACGCCGGTGTGCCCGCCCATGTTGGCGTGCAACGTCTTCTCCTCGGAGCCGAAGGCGTCGAACAGGTCCAGTGCCATCCGGCGGTCGTTGCCCTCGTCGTCCCACTGCAGCAGGACGAGCAGCGGAACGGTGACCTGCCGGGCCTCCTCGAACAGGGCGCGGGGCACGAAACTCCCGGCGAACAGCAGGGCGGCCGAGATGCGCGGCTCGACCACCGCCAGCCGGATGCCGATGGAGATCACCCCGCCCGCGAACCCGACCGGACCGCTGATCCCGGGCACCGCGAGCAGGGCGTCCAGGGCGGCCCGCCATTCCGGGACCGCCTGGTCGACCAGCGGGAGGACGAGCCGGTCGACGATCTCGTCGTCCACCGGTCCGCCTGCCTCCAGTGCCCGCAGCAGGTCGGCGCGGGCTTGTTCGGCGGCGGCGGAACGGGGCCGTGCACCGGCGCCGGGCAGCTCGATGGTGGCCGCGGCGAAGCCCTCCGCCACGGCGTGCCGGGCCCGGGCCACCAGTCGGGGGTACATCTTGTCCAGTCCGCCGGGGTGACCCAGGAGGATCAGCGGTGCCGGTGCGTCGGGCGTCCACAGGAGGCCGGGGATGTCGCCGAGGGCGAACCCGCGTTCGAGGACACCGTTGTCGAGGCGCTGTTCGGAGGTGAATCGCACGGTCGTGCCTTTCGGGAGTGCTCGTGAACGGCGCTCCCGGACGACCTATCGCCCGACCATGACCCCTGAGGGGAGCACCCATGTCGAAACGTGCACGGGTACCACCTCCTCGGTCTCTCTCGCACGGCCGCGGCCAAGGTAGCAGTGATCACGGGGCCCGCCAACGGATTTCGCGAAACGCCGGAACACTTCCGCCCGCGCGACGATGATCCCGGTATGAGGGGTGCACAGGGGGCCGTGGCGCTGATCGCCGCGGTGGTGTTGACGGCTTGTACGAACGAGACCCAGGCGGCCGGACCGACGTCGTCGTCCTCGTCTTCGAGCGCGACCGCCACGACGACCACGACCAAGTCGGTGGCCGAGATGCTGCCGCGGCACGTGGAGGAGGCGGCCATCCCGCGGCACGGCATGATCGACCGCGGCTTCCCCGAGCCGACGGAGCAGGAGTACCGGTCGTGGTGGATGCTCAAGCCGTGCCTGGTCGTGGTGCCGGCCGAGGAGGCCCGCACGGCGTCACTGCAGCGCAAGTGGATCGATGACCGGCTCGACCTGCGGCACAGCGTGATGGCGTTCGAGAAGTACACCGGGGCGGAGTTCATCGACCAGTTGAAGGCGGCGACGGCCGACTGCACGACGTGGGAGTACGACAACGGCCAGCGCTACGACGTGGTCCCCGCCGTGACACCGCGGCAGCCCGACGGGCTGGACGCCTTCCACGGGTTCTGCGTGGACACCATCGAGGAGACCGGCCCGGCGCGACGCTGCGTGGCCTTCCTCGCCCACCGCAACGTCGTCTCCAGCCTGTACGTGATCCAGCGCACCGCACCGCTCGAAGCCTCCCTCGACAAGCTGCACGAACTCCTGCCGCGCGCCGTCGAGCACCTGACCACCTGACACCACCGGCCCGTTCAGTCCTGCCGATCCCCCATCACCGAACCGGAACCTCGCGCCGCTCGCCCGCGTCATCATCCGAAGAGGGCGGGGCGCGCAACCGAGGTAACCTCGGCCACCGCTCGGCCGGTTCGGTGATGGGGGATGTTCGATGGCAGGCGAGAACCCGCTGGTGGCTGCGCCGCCGGCGGAGTCGGGTTCGTTCTTCAACGCCGGTACCGGTGACAACGGTTGGGCGACGGGGATTTCCATCGCGGAGTCGGCGATGGACACGTTCAACGGGATCAAGGACGGCAACTGGGTCGAGGCCGGCCTGGGCATGGTCGGGTTGGCGGCGGACGCGGCGGCGATGGCGATCGACCCGTTCGGGACGTTGTTGTCCTCGGCGGCGTCGTTCCTGATGGAACACGTGCAGCCGCTCAAGGACATGCTGGACTGGCTGGCCGGCGACCCGCCGGTGATCGAGTCCTACTCCACGACGTGGAACAACGTCGCCGAGGAGCTGGGCAGGATCGCCGAGGAGTACTCCTCGGGGGTGCAGCGCGGCACGGAGGGGTGGACCGGGTCGGCGGCGGAGGCCTATCACGCCAACTCCAAGGTCCACGGTGACGCGCTGACCGGTGCGGCGTCGGCGGCGGGCACGGTGGGCACGGTCGTGGGCCTGATGGGCATGGTGGTGGGGTTCGTGCGCGAGATGGTGCGCGACCTGATCGCCGACCTGGTCGGCAAGCTCATCGCCTGGGTGCTGGAAGCGGTGTTCTCGCTGGGGTTCGGCACGCCGGTGATCGTGGCGCAGGCGGTGACCGCGATCTCGAAGTGGGCCGCGAAGATCGCCAAGATCATCCAGGACCTGCTGAACACGATCAAAAAGGTCTCGCCGATGCTCAAGCGTCTGGTCGAGGTCTTCGAGAAGATCATGAAGGTGGTCGGCAAACTCGCCGGCAAGGTCACCGGCCTGGACGTGCTCAGCCCGAGCAACATCAAGCCGGGCGGCTTCCTGCAGACCGGCCGCGCCGACCTCGACACCCCCTCCGGCACCGGCAACACCCCCAGCAGCAGCCCGGACGGCTCACCCGACACCAGCACCAGCACCAGCACCGGCACCGGCACCGGCACACCGTCCAACCGCCCGGCCGACACCACCTCCACCTCGAGCACCACCACCGCCGACCCGACCTCACGACCGCGCGGCGGCGACCCCACCGACATCCCCCCACCCACCAACCGCCCCGGCCGCGGCGACCCCGACAACACCCCGACACTCGGCAACACCCCCACCCCGGGCAACCCCACCCCCGGCACCAACCCCACACCCGGCCAACACCGCCCCACCGGCAACTCCCCCATCGGCGAACACCGCGGCGGCCCCAGCGGACAACCCGCACCCGGCAGTGGCGGCAGTGGCGGCAGTGGCGGCGGCCCCGGCAGCGGCAACCCCGGCGGCGGCGGTTCATACGGCGGCGGCAGCGGTGGCCCCGGCAGCGGCAGCCCCGGCGGCAGTGGTTACAGCACCAGCAGCGGGGGTCCCGGCGCGGGCAGCTCCGGTGGCGGTGGTTACAGCGGCGGCAGCCCGAGCGCGGGCGGCAGCAGTGGCGGTCCCGGCGGCGGCGGTTCACCGGGCGGCGGTTCACCCAATACCGGCGGCGCACCGAACCCGACTGCCCCGCCGCACCGGTTCGACCAGACTTCCGTCTCGACCGCCGCCACTCCCGAGGCCCCCGCACGCCCGGACCAGCCCCACACCGGCGGCCCCACCACGGGCAATCCCACCACCGGCCCGCACACCAACCAGCCCGGCCCCGGTACCCCGCCGGCGGGCGCACCGGGAGGCGGCACGCCGGGAGGCGGCACGCCGGGAGGCGGTGGCGCCCCCGGTGGCGGCGCACGCCCCGGCGCCGGCGGAGGTTGGACCGGAACCCCCGGTAGCCGGGGTGACCTCGGCTCCGGCATCCCGGCCACCCGCGGCCCCGAAAACTTCGGCCCCTCCTCACACCGGCCATCGAGCACCAGCCCCGCCCACGCCGGTCCGCCCCACACCGGTCCGGCGCACGCCGGTCCACCCCACGCCGGTCCGACGCACACCACCCCGCCCCACACCGCCCCGCCCCACACCGCTCCGACGCACACCGGTCCGTCCCACGCGGCGCCGCCCCACGCCGGCCCATCCCACCCGGGCCCCGGCACGCCTCACAACGGTCCCGGCATGCCCCATCACGGGCCGGCCACCCCGCACAGCGGCCCACCGCACGCGGGCCCGAACCCGTCCCACGGCGGTCCCGGCAATTCCGGCCCGGCCCACATCCGTCCCCAAGGCGGCCCGTCGCCGTCCCCTCAAGGTCCGCCGCAGAACGGGCCGGCACACCCCTACACGCCACACTCCCCGAACAGCCCGCACTCCCCGCACGCGCCGCACTCCCCGAACGCGCCGCACTCGCCGAACGGGCCGTCACACACGAGCCCGTCCCAGCACACCCCGCACAACAGCCCTCCGAACCGGGGCCCCGCGGGCGCACCGCACCAGCGCGACGGCAGCCCCGACTTCACCCGCCCCCGCGGCGGCGCCGGCCCCACCCCGCACACCCCCAACCGGCCCTTCGACGGCCCACCACCCCAACGACACCCCGACACCCACACCCCCACACCCCGCCGCGATCCCGACACACAACTCCCCCCGCGCCGCGACCCCGACAGCGTCCCCGCGCAACGCCGCGACCCCGACGCCTGGACCCCACCCCACCGCGACCCGGACCCCGACACCCACCGGCCCGACCCGGACCGGCCGGCCAACGACGCGCCCGACTCGGACGCCCCGCACCCCGACCGCCACGACACCGACCGGTCCGACCAGGACAACCCCACCAACCCCGACGGTGACCGGCCGGACATCGACGAGGCCCACGCCCGGCACGGCGAGACCACCCCCGCCGGCATCTCGCACCACCGGGGCGACCCGGACATGGGTGACCTGCCGCACCGGGTGCCGCCCGACCCCCGCTACTTCACCGCCGACGTGCACGTCACCCCCGACGGGCGTGCCCGCATCGGCAACCACACCTACAGCCCCGAGGAATACGGCGACCTGTTGCGCCGCAACGGCTGGGACGGCAAGACCCCGGTCCGGCTGATCGGCTGCGACGCCGGCAGCAACGACTTCGCCAACCGACTCTCCCGCCACACCGGAGCCGACGTCCTCGCCCCCACCAAACCCGCCTGGACCGACACCAACGGCCGCGTCTACACCAGCGACGCCGAAATCGGCCCCGACGGCAACCGCCAACCCAAAATCCCACCCAACGGCGAATGGCACACCCACCGCCCCGACGGCACCACCACCCGCACCGGCGACGACGGCTACGCACCCAACACCCCCGACAGCCACCGCACCGACCACACCGACGCCGACGGCGCGCGGGACCGGGGCAAGGACGACAGCTGGAAGACCGAGCCGGGCAAGGAGAGCAAGAAGACGCCGCTCGACAAGATCGCCAGCAACGACTACCTCAAAGAGCACTACTACCTGCGGAAGCGGGACGGTGACTGGGAGCTGGTCACCCGCTCCCCCGGCACCGACAAGTGGGACCCGCCCACCAACGTCAAAGCGCTCGACATCGAAGTGCCGGAAGGCTGGACCCCGCCCAAGGACCGCGACCTCTCCCAGTTGGACCTCGACGAGGTCGAGATCAAGTTCAAGGACGACCGCCCACCGGCCGAGGCCGCCACGTACCACGACACCGTCCGGGACGTCCGCGGCACGCTCGACCAGGACACGATCGACAGCCACCAGGACCTGATCGACGACCGCCGTCGCGCGATCGACGAGGCCAAGGCCACTGAAGGCACCCCCGAGTACGCGCCCGCCCAGCACCAGGCGACCAAGCTCGGCGAGGAGCTGGGCGAGACCTCCGGTCGGCACTACCTGGACGACGTGTACGGCGACGTCGACCGGGTGGACGCCCAACTGGCCGGCAACGGCCGGTTCGACATCGTGGCGGAGTTGCCGGACGAGCGGCACGCGGTCGTCGAGGCCAAGGGTCCGTCCGCGTCCGTCAGCGAAGCCAAGGCGCTCGACGGCACGTACGTCGAACAGGGCCACGACAAGTACTGGGACAAGAAGATCCACGACATGAAGACGGCCACGCTGTCCGGCGAGGCCGAGGAGAAGATGCGCCAACGGCTCGCGGACCAGGGCATGTCACCCGACGACATCGACCGGGCCGTGGACGACCACCTCGTAAAACTGGACAGCGACCGCGAACTGGCCAAGATCCTCGAACGCGCCCGTGACCCGCAGGTGCTCGCCGACCACCTGCGCGGGCGGGCCGGGGTGTCGGAGCACGACATCGACGACTTCCTGCGCAACCGGCACGGTGACGACGTGGCGGGCATGTCGCCCGAGGAATTCCAGAATTTCAAGCGCACGGAAGGCTACAACGAGTTCTTCAAGAATCACATCGACGAACTCGCGAAGAGCGACAACAAAGCCGACCGCGACCTTGCCGAGCAACTGGAGCGCACCCGCACGCATGGTATGGTCGAGTACACCCTGGTGACCGCGAAGGTGAAAATGGAGAACGGTCGGGAAGTGTACGACGGATATGTCGCCCAGCAATTCCTGATGGGCTGGCAGCGCGACATCACCCCCGCCTCCTGATCCGGAAAGGCGCAGCACCGCATCATGGTCGAAGTCGAGCGGCACAAGACCTATCCGAACGCCTCGAAGCGGGCCGTCCGGCAGCTCGCCGAGGATGTCGCGGAGGGCGTGGAGAAGATCCAGCGCTATCCCGACGCGCTCAACCTGCAACTCCTCGCTGCCCTGTCGCTGCTGGGCCACCGGACGGTGCTCGACCCGGCCGGCGCGGAGCGGGAAACGTGGCTGGCGCTGCGTGCCGCCCTGGACACCGGCGCGGCCGTGTTCACCGTCGCGGCGGCGGAGAAGGGCGCGCTGGTCCCTGTCCGCCTGGGTGACGAGGTGGTCAACACCTCCGGGACCGGGCCGGTCTACTACTCCACGGCGGAGAACTGGCTGACCACGCTCTGGCTCGCGATCGTGGCGAGGGAGCAGGACGTGCTGGACCGGCTGACCGCGTTCCCGCTCGACGTGCTGCGCGCGTCCGGTCCACAGCCGGAGTACCTGTTCGACATGGTCGAGGTGTTCCAACGGTTCTTCCGCCGCGAGGACGGCGTGGGCCAGTCGCTGGGCGCGGCCCTGACCAACAGCAAGCCGGAAGCGCTGACGGGCGGCGAAGAACGCGAGACCGCGGACCTGCTCCGCTTCCCCCAGCTCACCCTGTTCCACTACGTGCTCAAGCCGGATGCCGGGGCCGAGTTCGACAACGCGCTGGCCGAGGCATTGCAAGCACACGGGACGTACTGGTCGCGCACCGAGGAACGCCGCGCATCGCCCCTCGGCTACCTCGCCCTGGGCCCGCTGGCGCTGTCCCGGATCGCGCAGGACGCGGGCATCACGATCACCGTGGTCTCCGACTACCTGCCGTCCGCGCTGCTCGACGACACGACCCGCGTCGAGAACACCTGATCCTGGGCGCGGACTGGAGATACTGACGGGGAGGTGCGGTGAGGACGAAGGGGTGGCGCAGTGGTGATGGAATTCGTGGAGCCGGTGTTGTTGGCGTTGGCCGCGGGCGCGGCGGTGGGTGCGGGTGAGACCGCTTCGAGCGCGGTCCAGGACGCCTACCGGGGCCTCAAGACCGCGACCGGCCGGGTGCTGCGCCGCAAGGTGACGGCGGAGGGGACCGAGGTGGAGGCCGTGGTCGAGGAGCGGCTCGCCGACCCGCGGACCCATCGCGACGAACTCGAAGCCGCCTTGACCGAGGCCGACCCCGACGAACGGGCGGAACTGCTCGCCGCCGCCCGCAGGCTGCTGGACCTGGTCAACCCGGAGGACCCGGCGCTGACCAAGTTCCGGATGGAGTTGCGGGACAACAAGGGCGTGCAGGTCGGCAACCACAACGTCCAGCACAACCACTTCGGCGCCTGACCGCCGCACGGCCCCGGCACCGCCCGGATATGCGTCGTGCGGCGCCGCGAGGATTCGTACGGCCGGGTCGGTGAGCGAGGTGACAGGCGGTGGCGCGGGCAGGGTAGTTGAGGAATCAATCGATGAGGCGATGCGTTCCACCGGCGTGAAGAAAATCGGATTCCTGTCCTTCGGGCACTGGTCCGACAGCCCGCACTCCGAGACGAGGACCGCCTCGGACGCGGTGTTGCAGGCCGTCGACCTGGCCGTGGCCGCGGAGGAGCTGGGTGCGGACGGTGCCTACTTCCGGGTGCACCACTTCGCCCGGCAGCTGACCGCGCCGTTCCCGCTGCTGGCCGCGATCGGCGCCAAGACCGAGCGCATCGAGATCGGCACCGGCGTGATCGACATGCGGTACGAGAACCCGATGTACATGGCCGAGGACGCCGGTGCCGCCGACCTCATCGCGGGCGGCAGGCTGCAGCTCGGCATCTCCCGGGGATCGCCGGAGCAGGTGATCGACGGCTGGCGGTACTTCGGCTACCAGCCCGGCGAGGGCGAGACGGACGCCGAGATGGCCCGCACGCACGCCGAGGTGCTGCTGACGGTGTTGGAGGGCAAGGGCTTCGCCCAGCCCAACCCGCGTCCGATGTTCCCCAACCCGCCGGGGCTGCTGCGCGTCGAACCACACTCGCCGGGGCTGCGGGAGCGGATCTGGTGGGGTGCGGGCTCCAACGCCACCGCCGTCTGGGCGGCCGAGCACGGCATGAACCTGATGAGCTCGACGCTGAAGAACGACGAGGGCGGTGCGCCGTTCCACGTCCAGCAGGCCGAGCAGATCCGGCGTTCCGCAAGGCGTGGTCGGAAGCCGGGTGGCAGCGCGAGCCGCGCGTCTCGGTCTCGCGCAGCATCTTCGCGCTCACCTCCGACCTCGACCGCGCCTACTTCGGTGCCGACGGCGAGAGCACGGACAAGATCGGCTACATCGACGCCGACACCAAGGCCATCTTCGGCCGCACCTACGCCGCCGAACCCGACGTGCTGGTCGAGCAGCTGGCCGGGGACGAGGCCATCGCCGAGGCGGACACGCTGCTGCTGACCGTGCCCAACCAGCTCGGCGTCGACTACAACGCCCACGTGCTCGACAGCATCCTCACCCACGTCGCACCCGCGCTCGGCTGGCGCTGACGCGGGCGCACTGCCCGCGCGCCACTGGACGAGGTGGCGTGCGGGCCGACCGGCACCGGGTCAGCCGAGGGTCGTGACGACCGGCTCCCCCCGCCCGATCCGCTTGAGCTGCGAGGTGAGCGACCCGGCCGCGTCGTCCAGGACCAGGTCCGCCAGGGGCGAGACCTCCGTGTCGACCGCCACGGGCTCGTACGGCTGCGCGGTGGACCACCGGGGGCGGCGGGCGTACAGCCCGTGCCCCGCCAGGTCCACCGCGACAGCCGGGCGACCGGCGGCCACCACGTGCGGGATGACTTCGCTCCAGCACCACGAGCCGTGCCAGAAGCCGTGGACGAACACCAGCGTCGGGTTGGGCATCGATGCTCCCGGGGGCGGTTGTTCCCGATCAAGGTGCAAGCCTGGCGGGCACGGCCAGGACCGGCCAGCCGAGGAGCAGCAGCGGACCACCGACCGCCAGGACCAGGGTGGGACGCCGGTCCGACAGCCGTCCGGCGACGGTGACGCCGACGAACGAACCGGCACCGAAGAGCACCAGGGCGACCGGGACCCACAGCTCCCCCAGCCCGGCGGTGCCGGTCACGACCGGGGCGAGGAAGGTGAAGCTCGCGAACGTCGCCGAGTTCACCAGCGCGCCGACCGCCATGACCAGCACCAACCGGGGACGCGTGAGCTGGGCGAGTTCCGCTCGCAAGGTCGGTCCGCCGGTCGCCCGTTCCCCCACCCGCCCCGCCGGGATTCCCTTCACGACGCCGAGTGCGGCGGGCAGGCAGAGCGCGGCGACAGCCGCCCGTCGAGGCACTTCGGTTCCACCGGCATCGCCCGTTCCGCGAAACGTCGTGTCCCGCAACGGTTAGCGGTCGTCGTTCAACCTGGTTCGGAGCTCGTTCGCCTTGGCGTGGCCGAGGTTGCGGAGGATTGCCTGGGCCCGGCCCCACGCCTGCCTGGCCAGGTCGGCAGCGCCCGCGGCGTGGTGGACGTCCCCGATCGCGGTGAGGACCTCGGCTTCCAGGTAGCGATCACCGACCTCCACCGAGAGCGGGAGGGCCCGTTGGAGGAGGGCGGTGGCTTCCGGGAGCTTGCCGAGCCCGCGGTGCGCGTGACCGAGGTTGGCGATGACGTGGGCGGCGCCGAGCGGGTTCTCGGTCGTCTCCCAGAACGTCAACGCCTGGCGGCCGTAGCGGATCGCGGCGTCGTGCTCACCGAGGTGCAGGCAGGCCCAGGCGAGCCCGTTGAGCGCGTGGGCCTCCCCCGGCCGGTCCCCCGCGGCCCGGTAGTGGTCCAAGGCGCGGCGGGCGTGCACGAGCGCGATGTCGTACTGGCGCCGCGCCTCGGCCAGTTCGATCAGGCACAGCTCGGCGTTGGCCATCCCGACGTGGTCCCCGAGCGCGGTCGACAGGTCGAGCGCCTCCGCGTGATGCTCCGCGGCTTCCTCGAACCGACCCAACCGGGTCGACGCCGTGCCGAGGTTGCGCAGCGCGTACGCCGCCAGCGCTCGGTCACCCAGCTCGCGGGCGGCGTTCAGGGCCGACCGGTGGATCGCCACCATGTGGTGCCAGTGGCCCTGCCGGTGCAGGAAGTCCCGCAGTCCCCAGGCGAGCCGCCAGGTGTGCAGCGGCAGCCCGGCGGCGGCGGTCGACACCTCGGGGCCGGGGTGCAGGCCCAGCAGCCGGAACAACCGCGCGGCGTCGGCGTCCAGGTCCCGGTAGGACCAGGAGAACAACGTCCGCAGGTCCGCCGGGTCACCGGGCTCGTCCAGCGAGTCGAGGACGTCGCCGGCCCGCCGCATGCCTTGGGCGAGAACGGTGAGCGGCACCTTCGGCTGGGTGCCGGCACGGGCGGCGACGACGGCGAGGGCCAGCGGCAGCCGACCGCAGCGGTCGATGATCTCGTCGACCGCCTCCGGTTCCGCCTCGGCACGGGCGGTCCCGATGCGCAGCGCCAGCAGGTCACGGGCTTCGCCGACGCCGAGCACGTCCAGCGGCAGCGGTTGAGCGCCCTCGATGGCGACCAGGCTCGTCAGGCGGTCCCGGCTGGTCACGATCACCAGGCAGCCGTCGGCTCCGGGCAGCAGCGGGCGGACCTGCTCGGTGTCGCGAGCGTTGTCGAGCAGGACGAGCATGCGGCGGTCGCCGAGCAGGCTGCGGTAGAGGCCGGTCTGGGCGCTCAGGGTGGACGGGACGCGGTGCGGCGGCACTTGGAGCGCGTCGAGCAGGTCGCGGAGGGCCTCGGCGGGCGGGACCGGCTCCCCGGTCGGGTCGAACGCGCGCAGGTTGACGTAGAGCTGCCCGTCCGGGAAGCGGTCGGCGACCCGATGTGCCCAGTACAGGGCCAAGGCGGTCTTGCCCACACCGGCCATGCCGGAGATCGCCGCGATCGTGCCGCCCGGTTCGTCGCAGGCGGCCAGCAACGCGTCCAGGGCACCGAGCGCGGTGGCGCGGCCCGCGAACCCCGGTGCGGTCGGCGGCAACTGCGCCGGGACGGCGGGGTAGTTGTCGGCCCTGTCCGGGCGTTCCGCCGTCGCGGGTCCGGTCGGTGCGGGTTCGGGCGACACGGGTTCGGGCGACGCAGATTCGGGTGGCACGGCTCCGGGCGACGCGGGTCCGGGCGGTGCGGATCCGGTCGGCCCGGGTGGCGGTGCACCGAGGGCGGCCTGGATCAGGCGGTCACGGTCCGACGCGGGCAGGTTCAGCGCGTCCGCGAGCTGCCGGACGGAGGCGGCGCGCGGGCGGCGGACCCGGCCGGACTCCGCACCGCGGATGCTGGTCACGCCCAGCCCGGCGCGTTCGGCCAGTTCCTCCTGCGTGAGCAGGGCGCGGGTGCGGAACGAGCGGAGCAGGCTCGACAGCTCCCCGGGTCCCGCCGGCGGTGGCGGCACCTGGTCGTCGTCATGCATCCAGTCACCTGCGGACGAGTTGACGGTGAACCGACGGTTGCGCGCATGGCGATCTTCGTCGCGAGCGCGAACTATACGGATCACGACCTCGGTTCACCTTTCCACCAGGTCTCCGTTCGGTCAACGACCGGTAAACGTGGAGGGCACGCGTATGCGCAAAAGACTGTTGCACCTGTTAGCCGCCCTGGGGATCGCCGTCACGGGCGCGGTCACGGCGGACATGGTTGCGCCGAGCCCGGCCGCCGCGGACGCCTGCTACACGTGGAACCGCACCCTCCGGGAGGGCACGAGCGGCAGCGACGTCGCCGAACTGCAGGTCCGGCTCGCGGGCTGGGTCGCCTCGGGTGAGAACCTGGCCATCGACGGCTCCTTCGGCCCCGCCACGGCCCGCGCGCTCAAGCGGTTCCAGTCCGCGTACGGCCTGGCCGCCGACGGCATCGCGGGCAACGGGGTGTACAGCAAGATCTACGCCCTCCAGGACGCCGACTGCACGCCGATCCACTTCTCGTACGCCGAGATGGACGACAACTGCGGCGCGAACAACTTCAGCGGCGGCAAGGTCGACGCCACCACCGCGAAGCGGAACACGCTGCGGATGATGTGGCAGCTGGAGGCGATGCGGCGCAAGCTGGGCGACCGCCCGATGGTCGTCAGCATCTCGTTCCGCAGCGTGTCGTGCAACGCCTCGGTCGGCGGCGCGTCGAACAGCAGGCACATGTACGGCCAGGCCACCGACTTCAGCACCCGCAGCGGCCCGACGCTGTGCCAGATGTACCACGCGGCCAAGACGTCCGGTTTCGAGGAGATTCTCGGCCCGGGCTACCCGGGGCACAACGACCACACGCACGTCGCGAACGACTCCACCCGCACCTGGAGCGCGCCGAACTGCTGACGCCCGGCCCACCGACCCGAAGGGCGCTGCCTACTCCCAGGGCAGCGCCCTTCGACCGTGCGGAAGTGCCGCCGGTTCTCCGGTCCCAGGGCGGTTGCTAGCGT
Source organism: Saccharothrix sp. CB00851 (assembly GCF_001905065.1). NCBI lineage: Bacteria > Bacillati > Actinomycetota > Actinomycetes > Pseudonocardiales > Pseudonocardiaceae > Saccharothrix > Saccharothrix sp. CB00851. The sequence continues at coordinate 76,607 of NZ_LWLC01000007.1, read as the reverse complement.
GACGCGGTGTCTGAGCGAGAGCACAGCGGCCGGATCATCGACGGCCGGTTCGAGCTGCTGGAGAGGTTGGGCAGCGGTGGGATGGGCACGGTCTGGCGTGCCCTGGACCTGGGGCTGCACCGCGAGGTGGCCATCAAGGAGGTCCGACCCGCCGACGCCGACCAGCTCGAGGGCAACCCGGCGATGGCCGCCCAGCTCCGGGAACGCGTGTTGCGCGAGTCCCGCGCGCTCGCCCGGTTGCAGCACCCGAACGTCGTGTCGATCTACCAGATCATCGACTCGCCGGACTCGCCGTACCCGTGGATCGTCATGGAACTGGTCCGCGGCACGTCGCTGGACGCGCGGCTGAACGACGGCGTGCTCGCCCCGGCCGAGGCGGCGCGAGTGGGGCGTGACGTGCTCGCGGCACTGCGCTCGGCGCACTCCGCGGGCGTGATGCACCGCGACGTCAAGCCGGGCAACGTGCTGCTCCGAACGGACGGCAGCGCCGTGCTCACCGACTTCGGCATCGCCGCCCTGCAGGGCTCGACCCAGCTCACCGCGACCGGCGACGTCATCGGCTCCCCCGAGTACATCGCCCCGGAACGGCTGCGCGGCGACGAGACGCACGCCGCGTCGGACTTCTGGTCGCTGGCGATGCTGCTGTACGTGGCCGTCGAGGGCCACCACCCGATGCGCCGCGCGACGACGATGGCGACGCTCGCCGCGGTGATGACCGAGCCGGTGCCGCCGCCGCGGCGCGCGGGCGCCCTGGCACCGGCGCTGAACGCCGCGCTGCGCAACGACCCGGCCGAAAGACCGACCGGCGAGGTGCTGGACCGGATGTTCGCCGCGGCCGAGCGCGGTGACCAGGCGCCGCCGCTGGGACCTCCCACCCCGGCGGGGTTCCCGGTGGTGGGGCCGCCGAGCGGTCCGCAGCCGCGGTACCCCCAGTGGCCGTCCGGTCCGACGCCCGCACCGGTCGGCGGGCCGCCCGCCCGCGGTTATCCGCCGTCCTACCCGACCCCGCTGCCGAGGACGCGCAACCGGACAGGTGCCGTGGTGCTCTCGCTGGTCGGGGTGGCGCTCGTCGTCGCGGTCACCCTGCTGGTCGTGCACCTGACCGACGCGAACGTCTCGGCGAACTCCGGCAGCGGCGGCTCGACGGCCACCCCGACGATCACCCAGCCGGACGTCGGCCTGACCGCCGGTCCGACGAACACGGTCGCCGCCCCAGAGCAGGAGGACCTGCTCACGCCCGCCGGGGCGCGCAAGGCGGTCGGCGTGCTCAGCGAGGCGATGGGCGGCACCAAGGTGTCCGAACTGGTGCTGTGGTCGGAGCGCGCGTCGGCGGTCGCCCCGACCGCGACGGTGGCGCACGGCTTCGACGACTTCGAGTACCGGGGCGGCAAGGCGACCAGGCAGGGCGCGGACGGGGTGGACGCCGACCGCGCCGTGCTCGACCTGAACGAGGTCAACTGGGACGCGCTGCCCGCGCTGTTCGAGCGGGCGAACCAGGAGCTGGGCCTGCCGCAGCCGACCATGCGGTACGTGATCGTGAGCCCCGACATCATCAGCGACGTGCCGTCGGTGCGGGTGTACCTGGCCGACGACTACGGCGGTGCCTACCTGCAGGCGAACCTGAAGGGCGAGGTGCAGAAGACCTATCCGCGCGGCAAGTGACCGGCCGGCCTCACCGGATCAGCGCGTAGTCGCGCAGACGCACCGAGCGCAGCAGCATGCGGTACTCCAAGGTGGAACCCGGGTAGAGCACCGTCCCGGCCGTGGAGTCGTCGTGGTACCAGGTCCGGCAGCCGCCCACGTGCCAGATCGTGCGGGTGAACCTGCGCCGCAGCCGTTCCTGGAAGCGCCGCTCCGCCTCCGGCCGGACGACCAACGCCGTGGCACCGGCCGCGCGCACCGCCCGGATCGCGCGGACGACGTACCGGGACTGGGCCTCGATGGTGACCACCGCCCCCGTGTACGGCACCGCGCTGTGGGGACCGAGCAGCAGGAACATGTTGGGGAAGCCGGACACCGCCACACCGTTGTACGTGGACGCACCCGTGCGCCAGACATCCGCCAGCCGACGCCCGTCCGCGCCCTCGATCGCGATGTGGTGGAACGACCCGGTGACGTCGAACCCGGTCGCGTACACGACCACGTCGGCCTCGTGCTCCTGCCCCTCCTCGTCGACGACGGCACGCGGGCGCAGTGCCGTCGGTTCGCCGGTGACGACGTGGACGTTGGCCCGGTTGAGCGCCGGGTAGTAGTCGTTGGAGAACAGCACCCGCTTGCAGCCGAGCCGGTAGTCGGGCGTGAGCTCGTCCCGCAGTCGCGGTGAGTCGACCTGCGCGGCGATCCGGCCGAGCACCACCGGTTCCGCGGCGGCGAGCGCGTCCGGGCGGTGGTGGAAGCCGAGGCCCCGCTTCTCGCGGCGCAGGTAGATCCTCAGCCGGTGCAACGACTGCGTCCACGGCAGCAGGCGGTACAGCCGCTTGCGCCACGCGGGCACCGGCGCGTCGGCCTTCGGCAGGACCCACGCCGGTGTGCGCTGGAAGACGGTCAGCTTCGCGGCGCGTTCGGCCAGGTGCGGCACGAGCTGGACGCCGGAGGCGCCCACGCCGACGAGGGCGACCCGCTTGCCGGTGAGCTCCACGTCGTGGTTCCAGCGCGCGGAGTGCCAGGAATGCCCGGAGAAGGAGCCCGGCAGGTCCGGCACTCGCGGCGTGTGCAGGCCACCGACGCCGAGGACGAGGAACCGGCTGGTGTAGGTGACACCCGTCGATGTCGAGACCACCCACGTCCCGGTCTCGACCTGCCACCGCGCCCCGGTGACCTCGGTGCCGAAGCGGATCGAGGGCAGCAGGCCGCGTCGCCGGGCCACGTCCCGCAGGTAGGCGAGGATCTCGGGCTGGGTGGCGTAGGCGGAGCTCCACCCCGGGTTGCGGTCGCGGGCGTAGGAGTAGAGGTCGGATTCCACGTCGCACGCGGCATCGGGATAGGTGTTGTCCCGCCACGTGCCGCCGAGGTCGGCCGCCTTCTCCAGGACGAGGAAGTCGATCCCGGCCGCGGCCAGGTCGGCGGCCTGGCGCAGCCCGGACAGGCCGGCACCCACGACGAGCACCTCGGTGGCGGTCATCGGGACGCCTCGCCGAGGAAGTCCGCGACCCGCGGCCAGAGGGTGGTCCACGCCTCGTCGGCGTGGTCGTGGTCGTGGCCCAGGCCGGGCACGGTGACCAGGCGCGCGGGCAGGTCCAGTCGCCGCGCCCGTTCCACCAGGTCGACGGCCTGCGTCACGGGCACCACGTCGTCGGCGTCGCCGTGCACCAGCAGGAGCGGTGTCCCGACGTCGCCGAGCCTGGCCGGCGGCTGCCTCGCGGGGTCGGCGAAGTACGCCGCCACCTCGTCCGCGCCGACGCGCCGCGGCAACAGGGTGCCGGGCCGGGAGCGTTCCGCGTCGACCAGCGCGGTCGGGTCGTAGAGGCCCATGAGCAGCACGGCCCGGTGCCACAGCGACGGCTCGTCGGCCAGCGCCAGCAGTGCGGAGTACGCCCCTCGGCTCGTCCCGAGGACGCTCACCCGCGCCGGGTCGATCCCGGGCAGCCCGGCCAGGTGGCGGGCGGCGGCCACCACGTCGTCGATGTCCCGGCCGCCCATGTCGGCCGACGCGCGGTACTCCGCGCCGTGGCCGGGCGCGCCGCGCTGGTCGACGGTGAACACCGCGAACCCCGCCGCGAGCAGCGGTGCGTGTTCGCTGATCCGGGCGTAACGGCCCTGGTCGTCCAGAGCACCGCCCTCGCCCGCCGTGCACACGACCACCGCCGGATGCGGGCCGGGACCGTCCGGCACGCTGAGGTGGCCGTGGACGACCAGGCCGTCCGCGGAGGTGAACTCGTGGGCGGTGATCGCCTCGGCGGGCCGGGACGGTGTGCCCGGCGCCCGGTCCAGCTCCTCGGCCAGCAGACCGGCCAGGCCGCTCACGGTCAGGTTCCGCTGGAGCTTCACCGCGGGCACCGACACGCCGAGCGCGTTCTGCAGCCCGACCCGCAGCTCGACCGCCACCAGGGAGTCGATGTCGACCGCCTGCCCGTCCGCCAACTGTTCCTCGGTGAGGCCGGTGGTGCGTTGGAGGAGCGGGGTGACGAGCTCGGACAGCAGGGTGAGGCGTTCCGCGGGGGACGCGTCGCGCAGGCGCTGCGTCACCGACGCGTGTCCGGTGCCGTCCGCCGCCTCAGCGGGGACCAGCGACTCGTAGCGCGGCAACCGGGCCAGTTGGGGGTTGGCCCGCGCCCAGCGCGTCCAGTCGACGTCGGCCACCGACAGCTCGACGGGCCGGGTGCGCAGCAGCGCTTCCAGCTCGGCCACCAGCCGGGCGGGCGACATGCCGACGTGGCCGTTGCGGCGCAGCGCGTCACCGACCGCGCCGTCACGGCGGACCGCGACGCCGACCGAGTCGACCATGCCCCAGCCCACGGCGGTGGCGGGCAGGCCCTTGAGCCGCCGGTGCCGGGCCAGGGCGTTGAGGAACTCGTTGGCGGTGGCGTACGCGCCCGCCGCGGCGGCGCCGAGCTGGGCGGCGACCGACGAGAAGAGCACGAAGAAGTCCAGCTCGTCCGCCTGCGTCGCCAGGTGCAGGTGCCAGGCGCCGTCCGCCTTCGGCCGGGTGGCGGTGATCAGGCGGTCCGCGTCGGTGTCGGCCAGCACCACGTCGTCGAAGTCGGCCGCGGCGTGGACGACACCGCGGACCGGCGGCAGTTGTTCGCGCAGCAGCGCGAAGGTCCGCTCGACCGCCGCCCGGTCGGCCACGTCGACCCGTTCGACGCGGACCTCGACGCCCCGGCCGGTCAGCTCGGCCACCGACCGTTCGGCGTCGGCCGTGACGATGCCGCGCCTGCCGACCAGCACCAGGTGGCGGGCGCCCTGGTCGGCCAGCCACCCGGCCACCGCGAGCCCGAGCCCGCCCAGGCCGCCGGTCACCAGGTAGGTGCCGTCGGACCGGATCGGCGAACCGGGCACGGAGGCCGCCGGCACGGCCACCGGCTCACCCGCGACGCGCACCACGACCTTGCCGACGTGGTCCGCGCGCGTCATCGCGCGGAACGCCGCGTCGACCCGCCCGGCGGGCACCTCGGTGACGGGCAGCGGGTCGATCGCGCCGTCCTCGTGCAGCGCCACCACGTCGAGCATCGACGCGCGGACCAGTTCCGGGTCCAGCAGCATCATCCGGTCGTAGTCGAACGCGTGGAACGACAGCGCGCGGTGGAACGGCGCCAGGCCGAGGGCGTGGTCGGCCGCGATGTCGACCTTGCCCAGCTCCACGAACCGGCCGAAGGGCCGCAACAGGCCGAGGCTCTTGCGCAGCAGTTCCCCGGACAGCGAGTTGACCACGACGTCGACGCCCTCACCGCCGGTCCAGCGCAGCACGTCGTCCGCGAAGGCCGTGGACCGCGAGTCGGACACGCCCGCCACGCCCTCGCCACGCAGGAACTCCCGCCGCTCGTCGCTGCTCGCCGTCGCGTACACCTCGGCGCCGAGCCGGGACGCGATGCGGACCGCGGCCAGGCCGACGCCACCGGCGGCGGAGTGGACCAGCACCCGCTCACCCGGCCGCACCCGGGCCAGGCGCACCAGCGCCTGGTGGGCGGTGACGACGGGCAGCAGCGAAGCGGCTCGGGCCAGGGACAGGGTCGAGGGCTTGCGCACCGCGCGCACCGCGTCGACCGTCACGTGCGAGGCGAACAGGTCGGCGCCGTGGACGAAGACCTCGTCGCCGGGACGCAGGTCCGCCACGGCCTCGCCGACCCGCACGACGGTGCCCGAGCACTCCAGCCCGAGCGCGTCGCGGGACAGGCTGCCCTCCACCGCCTCCGGGGTCAGCAGGCCCGTCACCTTCAGCACGTCCTTGAAGTTGAGGCCCACGAACGACACCTCGACCTCGACCTCGGTGGGTCCGGGTGCACGGCGTCCGGTGGCGGCGAACCCCAGGCCGTCCACGCCCGAGCCGTTCGCGCGCAGCCGCACCGGGGTCGCGCCGGCGCGGGTGGTCACGTGGTGCAGCGGCGACCGGTCACCCGCCCGTTCGAGCCGGCGGACGTAGCGGGCGGCACCGCGCAGCACCACCTCGTCCAGCCCGGCGTGGGTCAGCTCGTCCACCAGCGCACCGGCGCCCGTCTCCGGGGTGACGTCGACCAGCCGGCAGCGCAGGTCCGGCCGCTCCGCGCCGACCACCCGGCCGAAACCCCACAGGGCCGCCGCGAAGGGGTCGACGGTGTGGTCGTCCGCGGTGGCGCTCTGCGCGCCGGAGGTCACCAGGAACAGCGGCACGGCGTCCGCCAAGGTCTGCACCAGGCGCAGCGGTGCGGCGACCGAAGCGCACGCGGCCGGGTCGTCGCGGTCGGGGCCGTTGACGTGGACCACGCCCCGGCACGGCCCGCCGGTGGCGTCCCGGACCACGTCGAGCCAGGTCTCGTCCTCCGGCGAGGTGCGCACGACGTCGCCTCCCCGCGCGGTCAGCTCGGCCGCCAGCTCGGCGCACACCGGTGAGGAGCCGATGACGACCCAGCGGCCCTCCGCCCCGCCGGTGCGCTCCAGCGGTTCCGCTCGCCACGTGTGCTCGTAGTGCAGGCCCTCGGGGCGGGTCGGCCCACCGTCCTGGACGAGCCGCTGGGCGCGCAGCCCGATCACCTCGGCGACCACCTCGCCGTCGTCGGTGATCAGGGTCAGGTCGCACTCCAGCCGGCCGGGTGCGGTGGCACCGCGGTCGCGGCCGTGCAGCCACAGCGTCCGGCCGGGCGAGCGGTGGAAGCGGAACTCGGCGATGCGCGCGGGCACGTAGGTGGTGCCCTCCTCGCCGGACAGCCGCAACGACCCGGCGATCACCGCTTGCAGGGCCGCGTCGAGCAGCGCCGGGTGCAGGCGGTGACCCGTCGCGTCGACCGCGTCGACCCGGATCTCGGCGAACACCTCGCCGGTCGCCTCCCGCCACCACAGCCGCTCGACACCGCGGAACGCCGGGCCGTAGGTGAGGTCGCTGCGGTCCAGCAGCGCGTACACCTCGTCCCGGCCGACCTCCGGCAGTGATCGCGTCGACTGCTCCAGCGTCTCGGACCAGCGCCGCGGAGCCCTCGGGCGGACGACGTCCGGTCGGCGCATCCGCGCGTGCGGTGTCCACCCGGCGTCGTCGCCCTGCGCGCGGCTGTGCAGCGTCACCAGGTGGTGCACGGGGTCGTGGGAGACGCGCAGCGTGGTGACGGAACGCGCTCCGAGCGCGAGGGGGCGTTGGAAGACGACGTCCTCGAAGAAGCAGAACTCGTCGTCGGGGAACAGCGCCAGCGCCGCCTCCAGGTAGCCGGAGCCGGGGAAGATGACGGTGTCGCCGATCCGGTGGTCGGCGAGGTAGGGGAACTCGCTCTCGGACAGCTCCACGTCCCGGGTGGGCGTGGCGGCGGACACGGCGCGCCCGGCCAGCCGCGGGCCGTCGCCACCGAGCCTGGCCTCCCGCGCCGCCGACGACTCGACCCAGTGCCGTTCCCGCTGCCACGGGTACCGCGGCAGGTCCAAGTGCTCGCGCGGTCCGGAGTGCACGCCCTCCCAGTCCGGGTCGACCCCCGCCGCGTAGAGGGCTCCCAGCGCCTCCAGCACCTGCTGCCGCTGGGGGCGGTCCCGGCGCAGCGACGCCAACCGCACCACGTCGTCACCGTGCCCGGACAGCCCTTCGTCGATCGCCGCGGCCAGCACCGGGTGCGGTCCGATCTCGACGACGGCGCCCGGCGCGGACGACAGCACCCGACGCAGGGCCGCGGCGAACTCGACCGGCCTGCGCACGTTCTCCCACCAGTACACGGCGTCCAGCTCAGCACCGGTCACCCGGTCGCCCGTCACGGTCGACACGAGCGGCACGCGTGCCTCGCGCGGCTCGATGCCGTGCAGCGCCGCGAGCAACGGCTCGCGGACCACGTCCATGTGCCGGCTGTGGTAGGCCACCTCGACCCGCAGCGGCTTGACCGACGCCCCGGCCGCGCGCAGCCGCCGCGTGACCTCCTCGACCGCGTCCTGGTCACCGGCCAGGGTCGTCGCGGTCGCGCTGTTGACGGCGGCCACCTCCACCCCGTCGACCAGGTGCGGCCGCACGTCGTCCGCGGTGAGGTCGACCGCCACCATCGCGCCGCGACCCGCCAGGCCGGACTGCAGGTGCGCCCGGTGGAAGGCGACCGTCAACGCGTCCTGGAGCGAGTACACGCCCGCCGCGTACGCCGCCGCCACTTCCCCGACGCTGTGGCCAACGACCACCGACGGCTCGATGCCCCAGGCGCGCCAGAGCGCGGTGAGACCCGCCTGCACCACGAAGTTGGCCACCTGCGCGTACAGGGTCTCGGCCAACCGGGAGTCTTCTTCGTCGCGCAACAGCTCCTCGCCGATCGACAGGCCGAAGCGGGCCAGCACCGCGTCGCACTCGGCGACCACCTCGGCGAACCGCGGCTCGGTGGTCAGCAGCTCACGCCCCATGCCCCACCACTGCGGGCCCATGCCGGTGTAGACGAAGGCCACGCCACCGCGCGGCGCCCGGCGCGGGGCGGGTTCCAGCTCCCGCAGTCGCTCCACCGCGCCCGCCGCGTCGACCGCCACGACGGAGGCCCGCACGGGGTGGTGGTCCCGCTGCCGTGACGCGGCCCGGCTGATCCTCCGCAGCGCCGGTGCGTCCGGTCGCGCCAGCAGTTCCGCGTACCGCGCGGCGAGCGCGCGCAGGGCCTCCGGGCTGCGGGCGGACAGCGGCAGCACGTGCGGTCGGCCGTCGTCACCCTCCTCGTCGGTGGCGGCCGGGGCCGGTGGCGCCTGCTCCAGGATGGCGTGCGCGTTGGTGCCGCCGAAGCCGAACGAGTTCACGCCCGCCCGGCGCGGCCCCGGGAACACGGGGAACGGGACGACCTCGGTGGGCACCCGCAGCGGCAGCCGGTCGAACGGGATGCGCGGGTTGGGCCGCTCGAAGTGGAGGTTCGGCGGGATGAGACCGCGCTCCAGGCACAGGGCCGCCTTGATCACACCGGCGACGCCCGCCGCGGCCTCGCTGTGGCCGATGTTCGACTTCACCGAGCCGATCCAGTGCGTCCGGTCCGACCCGCCCAGCACCTCGCCGATGGCGGTGGCCTCGATGGGGTCACCGACCGCGGTGCCCGTGCCGTGCGCCTCGTAGTAGCCGACGGAGGCGGGTTCGACGCCGCCGGACCGGCACGCCTGCCGGATGACCTCGCGCTGCGCCCGTGCGCTGGGCACGGTGATGCCGGGGGTGCGGCCGTCCTGGTTCACCGCGGTACCGCGCACCACCGCGTACACCCGGTCTCCGTCGCGCTCGGCGGCGGCGAGCGACTTGAGCACGACGACCGCCGCGCCCTCGGCCCGCGCGTACCCGTTGGCGCGGTGGTCGAACGACTTGCAGCGCCCGTCGGGCGACAGGAACTGGCCCTTCGACATCAGGATCGTGGTGACCGGGTTGACCATCACGTTCACCCCGCCCGCCACCGCGACGTCGCACTCGCCCCGGGACAGGGCCGCGCAGGCGTGGTGGAACGCCACCAGGGATGACGAGCACGCCGTGTCGAGGGTCAGGCTCGGCCCGTGCCAGTCGAACGTGTAGGACAACCGGGCGGCCAGCATGGTCATGCTCACGCCGGTCGGCGTGGCCGTGCCGACGAGGTGCCGGTTGGCGTCGGAGAGCTGGTGGGTCGCCGCGTCGAAGGTGAACCCGCCGATGTAGGCGCCCACCGCGCGCCCCGCGGTCGTGGCGAGCGGGATCCCGGCGTCCTCGAACGCCTCCCAGGCGACCTCCAGCAGCAGCCGCTGCTGCGGGTCGAGCGCGGCGGCCTCCCGCGGCGGCAGGCCGAAGAAACCCGCGTCGAAGCGGTCGACGGGGTGGCGCAGGAAACCGCCTTGGCGGACGGTCATCCGGCCGGGGGTGGAGGGATCGGCGTCGTGGAAGGCGTCGGCGCGCCACCGGTCCGGCGGGATGTCCCCGACGGCGTCGGTGCCGGAGGCGATCAGGTCCCAGAAACCCCGCGGGTCCTCCACACCGCCGGGGAACCGGCACCCGATGCCCACGAGCGCGACGGGTTCGAGCGGGAACGTCCGCCCGGTGGACGCCTCGCCGTCGTGCGCATCCGTCGTGCCGCCGGGATTCGGGACCATGGAGTTCCTCCACGATGGACAGTGGCCAGCGCTGACGCTTGCACTATCGACGTGGATCTCCGCTCACCGCACCGGTGGGAACCGCGCCTCGCCCGAACACCCCGCATCGTTGCCCCGCCGCACCACGCGGTCGGCCGAGCGCCCGCTTCGAGTGCCGCCATCCCGGGTCGTCGTCACCGATCCGGTGCCGTCCGGTCGGGCCCGCTCACCACGAGGGGACCGGGAAGTCGGACATCGCGGCCACCTGGCCGTCACGGGATTGCCGCGTGCAGCCTGGCGCGCACCGGCCCCGCGTCCGGGTGCGCCAGGTCGTCCAGGATGGCGGCGGCGCGCAGCCACGTCGACCGGGCGCCGCCGGTATCGCCGACGGCGTGCTGCGAGTCACCGAGGTGCGTCAACGTGGTCGCCTCGAAGAAGCGCTCACCGGCGTCGCGCCACAACGTCAGCGCCTCGCCGAAGCAGCGGATCGCCTCGTGGTGCTCGCCGAGGTGGTGGTGTGCGGAGCCGAGGCTGTCCCAGGTGTGTGCCTGCCAGTAGGTGTTGCCGGTCTCCTGCTGCAGGGCCAGTGCCCGCCGACAGTGGTCGAGGGCGCTCTGGTAGTCGCCGAGCCGCACCTGGTACCAGCCGATGTTGTTGAGCGCGTTGGCCTGCCCGTGCACGTGCCCGGCCAGTGCGAAGCGCTCGAACGCCCGCCGCGCGTGCCCCAACGCGGCCGGGAAGTCGGTCTGCTCCTCGGCGAGGATGCCCAGGTTCAGCACCGTCCTGGCGGCGCCGACGTGATCGCCGAGCTCGTCGTAGAGGTCCAGGGCCAGGCGCAGGTGCTCGCCGGCCTCGGCGTACCGCTTGCCGCGCAGGCACGCCACCGCCCAGTTGCGCCGCGCCCGTGCCTGCGCGTCGAGGTCACCCAGCCGGGCACCCGCGGCCACCGCGATCTCCTGGACCCGGCTCTGCTCGGCCCACGCCCCGATCCGGTCGAGGTAGGTGCTCATCGACCACGCGAGCTGCCACGCGTGGGTGTCGAAGCCGTCGACGGCGGCGAGCGCGATCGCGTTGAGCAGCACCTGGTGCTCGGCGGTGAGCCACGCCCACGCCTGCTCGCGCCCCGCGAACGTCGGCAGGACCACCCCGTCCGGCAGGTGCGGCAACGTGATCGCGTCACGGTGGGGGTACAGCAGCACGTCCGCGGCGTGGGCGGTGTGCAGGTAGTGGTCGAGCAGCCGACCGAGGGCGCCGTGTCCCTCCTCGACCGCCTCGGCCTGTTCGGCGGCGTACGCCCGCAGCAGGTCGTGCATGCCGTACCGCCCCGGCGACGGCTCGGACACCAGGTTGGCGTGGGTGAGGGCGGCCAGCCGGCGACGGGTCTCCGCGACGGGCTGCCCGGCCAGGCTCGCCGCCGCGTGCGGGCCGAACCCGCCGCCCGGGTGCAGCCCGAGCAGGCGGAACAACCGGGCGGTCGGCGCCTCCAGTTGCCGGCACGACCAGGAGAACACGAACCGCAGGTCCAGCGCGGGCTCGGCACCCGCGAACCCGTCCAACCTGGCTTCCTCCAGCTCATCGGCCAGCCGGGACAGGGCGAAGTCGGGGAACGTGCGGGCGCGGGCCGCCACGACCGCCAGCGCGAGCGGCAGCCCGGCGGAGGCGGTGACGATGCGCCGCACCGCCTCCGGCTCCGCCTCCACCCGTCGCGCGCCGAGGCGCAGGGCGAGCACGTCCCACGCCTCGGCGTCGGACAGCAGGTCCAACGTGACCGGGTGCGCGCCCTCCGCCGCGACCAGCCCCGTCAGCTGCCGCCGGCTGGTGATCAGCACGAGGCAGCCGGGCGATCCCGGTAGCAGCGGGCGCACCTGCTCGGCGTCACGGGCGTTGTCCAGCAGGACCAGCACCCGTCGGCCGATCAGCAGGCTCCGGTACAACCCGGTCTGGGCGTCGAGGTCGGCGGGGACGCGCTCGACGGGTGCGCCCAGCGCCGCCAGGAAACCCCTGAGCACGACGGCGGGGTCGACCTGCGACGGCACCGCGTCGAAACCGCGCAGGTTCACGTACAGCTGGCCGTCGGGGAAGCGATCGGCCACCCGGTTGGCCCAGAACACCGCAAGCGTTGTCTTGCCCACCCCCGCGGTTCCGCCGATCGCCGTGATCACCATCGTGGACGCGGGTTCGGGGTCGTCGAGCAGGTCCGCCAACCGGGCCAGCGGCTCGTCCCGACCGGCGAAGTGGGGTACCGGCGCGGGCAGCTGTCGCGGCACCACCCACGCGTCGTGTTCCGGTGACCGGGTGCGCGCCTGGCGACGACGCACCTCGCCCTGCGCGGCGACGGCGAGCCGATCGGTGGCGCGGTCACCGTCGATCGCGCGGAGCAGCTCCCAGTGGGCGGCGTCCCACCGCGCGAGGTCGGCGAGGTCGTCCGGCACCCGCAGGCCGGTCCGCTCGGCGTGGGCCAGGCAGGCGCGGACGAAGGCGACGACGAAGTCCCACTCGGGCAACGACTTCGCGTTCAGCTTGTCGCTCACCGTCGACCGGGCGAGGGGGTGGCCGATCGCGGTCGCCGAGGACGCGATCTGGGTCAACGACGGCGCACCCGCGCACTGCCGCAACCGGTCGAGCTCGCCGACGAACGCGTCCAACACCTGTCTGGAACCGTGCGCCATGATCCCCCACCCGGGTAGCCGACCGTCACGCGGTCCTGCCTCACGGTAGCCGTCCGCGTTCCGGAAGGCGCCGGACAGTTGGCGGCTTTCCTAGCGTTGGCCCCATGATCCCCACGAACAGCGCGCCGGCCGGCACCTCCCGGCGCGACCTGCTCCGGGCGCTGGTCGCGTGCGGCGCGATCACCGCTCTGCCGGTCGGCTTGGCCGCACCGGCGGTGGCCGACGCGGCGGCCGCCGACCCCTCGCTCGCCGGCTTCCACATCGGTGCCGACGGCCGGCTCCACACGACCGGCGCCGACTCCACCACCGCCGTCAGCTCCACCGTGATCGGCCCGCCCGGCGGCCACCTCAGCGCGGTCCGGCGGGCGGACGGCGGCGTCGCCGTGTTCACCATCGGCCACCACGGCGGCCTGGTCGCCGGGTTCACCAGCGCCACCGGCTCCGGCATGAGCTTCGTCCGGCATCCCCAGGGCGGCTTGGCCGCGCCGGGCGGCCGGATCGCGGCGGTCGAGGGGCAGGCGGGCACCCACGTCCACTTCACCGGCGCCAACGGTGCGATCCACCACGCCCTGTACTCGCGGTCGGGAAACGTCACCGTCGGGCCGGCGCCCTTGGTCCAGCCCGGCACCGTGTCGCCGTCCACTCCGCTGGCCGCGTTCGGGGTGGCTGACCGATTCGGGGTCGCTTACGTCGGCGGCAACGGGGGCGTGCACACCTCGGTGGGCCGGATGGGCACGGGGTCCGCCGGCCCGATCGCCGTCTGGACCACCACCGCGGCCACCCCGGCGAACGTGGCCGCGCAGGGTTCACCCGTGGCGGCCGCCTCGGGCGCGAACGGCGTCACGACCTTCTTCACCGGCACCGACGGACGGCTGTGGCGGATACCGTTCGCGGGCTTGACGCCGCAGCCAAGGGTGGCGCTGTCCGGAACCGGCGCCGTGCCGATCGGTGCGCACCTGGCCGCGACCATGGCCCCGACCGGTCAGTTCGTCGTCACCTACGCCGGGGCGGACGGTGCGATCAGGGCGGCCACCGACGCGTACGGCGGCGTGCCGGACCCGTGGACCATCACCGGTCCGGCGGTGCACGCCCCCGGCAACCCGCTGGCCCTGGTCTACGGCGGCAACGACTACCTCTACGTCGGCTGGTGCGGCCTCGACCGCTGGTTCTGGCTGATCTGGTGGTGGCTGCGCCGCCCGTTCCCCCTGCCACCGCCGCCGCCACCGGACCCGTACCACGACCTGCGCGAGATCAGGACGTCGTTCCCCACCCGCCAGAACTTCAACGTGGGCGTCGCGCTGACCGGCCTGGCCGCCGGCTGACCACCCACGACCAGCGCGGCCGCCCGATGGCACAGGGGCGTGGCGGCCTCTGGGGGGGTGGCCACGTCGGGTGGCGGCCGCGGCCACCCGGCGTGCGTCCACCCCGGCGGGCTCGTCGCCGGCGGGCTCGTCGCCGGCGGGTCAGGGCGACCGACCCCGCGCGGCACACCACCGGTCGGCCCACTCGGGCGCCGGTCGAGCCGTGTTACGTTCGCTGGGCGTGAGCCGTCCACGATCCACAGCCGCCGGAGGGCGTGCGGTCACGCGAGTGGTCCCCTGCACCGCTGAGGAGTCCCATGAGCTTCCCCTCCGGCATCGCCCGAACGATCAAACGCCTCACCGCGATCGCGGCCGTCGCCGCGCTCGCCCTCCCCGCACCACCGGCCTTCGGCGACGAGCCGACCGCGACCGACGCCTGCGAGTTCTCGGCACTGGGTCGAACCGGCCTGCGCGCCGCCGACCCGAGCGTGATCCGCGTCGGCGGCACCTACATCTCGGCGCAGGTCGGCGGTGGCGGCATCCAGGTGCGCCAGGCGTCGTCCCCGGACGGCCTGGCCGCCGCCACCCCACGCCTGGCCTGGCCGAACACCGCCAAGCTCGGCTCGGTGTGGGCGCCGGAAATCGTCCGCGACAACGGCCGCTACTACATCTACTTCACGGCGGGCAACGACGCGGCGCACCGCATGTACGCGATCAGCTCCAGCTTCCCGGACACCGGCTACACCCGCGAGGTCGAACTGGCCCTGCCCGGTGACCGGTGGGCCATCGACGGCGTTCCGGTGACGTTCAACGGCCAGCGCTACTTCATCTGGTCCGGCTGGGAGTGCACCACCAACGTCGAGCAGAACCTCTACATCGCCCGCATGTCCGACCCCCTCACGCCGGTCGGCAACCGCTACGTCATCTCGCAGCCCCGCGAGCCGTGGGAACGGGTGGTCGGCAACCCGTACATCAACGAGGCGCCCGAGGTCATCAAAGACCCCAACGGCCAGTTGCACGTCACCTACTCGGCCAACGGCAGTTGGAGCGAGCAGTACTGCATCGCGGACCTCCGGCTGCGCGCCGGTGGCGATCCCACCTACGTGTGGGACTGGTACAAGTCCAACGGCTGCCTGTTCGGCTCGAACCGGGCGACCATGATGACCGGGTGGGACCCCACGCTGTACGTCAACGGTCCGGGCCACCACACGTTCGTGCTGCTCGACGGCGACATCGCCACCAGTCCCCCGGCGGGCCCCAAGTTCCCGATGATGTACCACGCGGTGGCCAAGGGCACGCCGTACCACTGGGACAACCGCTACTGGTACACCGGCACGTTCGTCTGGTGGGGCAACACGACCTACCGCCGCGCCAACGTCCCGGGCCCGACCGCGGACACCGGCTGGAGCCTGAAGTTCTTCGAGTAGCGCCCGCACCTCCGCGGCCGGTGGGGTCCGGCCGCGGAGGGTTGCGGGCACCGGGTCAGCAGTAGCCGTTGACCGGGCCGTTGACGCCGGTCCACATGAACGCGTCGGTGACCCAGGTACCGTCCGACAGCCTGTTCCAGAGGCTGGTGGTGCCCCACCGCCCGGTGTGCGTGGTGCCGTTGGCGGAACAGGAGACGCTGACCGTGGCGCCGTCGTTGACGCTGCCGGCGAGGGCGTGACCGGTGCCGGGGCCGGTGCGCTTGTTGACGGTGCCGCCGCCGTTGGCGTCGATCACGCCCTGCGTGAAGCCGAGCGCGCCGTAGTTGTAGACGGAACCACCGGCGTACACGCGGGTGCTGCCGTGCAGTGCCGAGCCCTGGTAGGCCGACGCGCCGTTCTGCGGCACCCACTTGCCGAGGTTGTGGTCGGCGATGCCGACGTAGGCGCTGTTCTGCCGCAACCCGAAGTGCACGTGCCTGCCGGACGCGGCACCGCCGCACGTGACGTCCGTGCCGGTGTGGCCGAGGAACGTGCCCTGGCTGACGGCGGCACCGTTGACGTTGATGTTGTTCCACAGGTGGTAGTAGTCGGTGGCGTAGCCGCGGTCGTGGATGACGCGGACCCACCCGGTGCACATCGTGTAGGCGGTGCCGGCGCGGGTGGCGAGCACGCGCTGGTCGCCGCCCGCGAGGTCGAGGGAACTCCACGGCGCGGCGGCACCGGACCACCCGTGCGGCCCGCCCGGCATCGCCCAGGTCTGCCCCACCGCGAACGGCAGGGCCATGCCGGTGCGCAGGTCGCCGCCCGCGGCCGTGCCGAGCCCGCCGTCCTGGTCGACGAGCAGGGGGCGTTCCGCCGCACCGACGACCGGCGCGCGTCCGGTCAGCTCGGCGAACCTCGGTTCGCCCTCCAGCGCCACCGTCCACGCGCCGTCGGCGCGGTGGGCGACGAACAGCCAGCCGTCGGGCAACCGCGGCGAGCCGGCGGGGGTGGTGAGCACGGCGGTGCCGAACGCCCAGTCACCGTGCTGCCGTGCCGGTGTCACCACGGTGGAGCGGTCCGCCGTGACCATCGCGGCGGCGCGGTGGCGGACCTCGGCCACCACCGCGGAGGTGAGGTCTGGTGCGGGTGCGGGTGCGGCGGTCGCGGGTGTCCCGGCGATCGCGGTGGACAGCACCGCGGCGATGGTCGCCGCGGCTCGGGTTCGAACGGTCATGACGCCTCCGCAGGGAAGAGGTTTCAGGACCACCAGTATCGCGATCTCGGTGAGTAAATCACCCCCTAGATGGGTTACATGACGCTCTTTCACCGGCAGCTTCGTGCGGAAACCGAAGATCGTTTCACGACGCGCGGTTGTCGATGGCCGGGTTGAGCGTGGGCCCGGTTGCCGACAATCCCGCACGCGAAGGGTTCGATCATGGTGGTTCGCACGAGTTCGTGGCCCGTTGGCACGCCCTGCTGGGTCGACATCAGCACCGACGTCGACCGCGCCGTCGCCTTCTACGGCGGGCTGTTCGGCTGGGTGTTCGACATCGCCGGTCCCGAGTACGGCGGCTACGGCGTGGCGCTGAAGAACGACCACCCGGTGGCCGGCATCGGGCCCAAGCAGGACCCGGACCAGCCGTCGGAGTGGACGACCTACCTCGCCACCGAGGATGTCGCGGCGTCCGTCCAGGCGGTCACCGACGCGGGTGGCCAGGTCGCCTTCGGCCCGATGGTCGTCGGCGACAAGGGCACGATGGCCATCGCCGTCGACCCGGTCGGCGTGCTGTTCGGCCTGTGGCAGTCCGGCACCAACACCGGCGTGGACCTGGCCGACGAGCCCGGCAGCCTGGTCTGGAACGAGCACCTGAGCGGCGACGTCACCACCGCGAAGGACTTCTACGCCAAGGTGTTCGGCTGCACGTACAGCGAGGTCGAGGGCGCTGACGACTACTTCGCCATCGAGGTCCGCGGCGCCGAGCAGCCGGTCGGCGGCATCGGCGCGGGCGCGGGCGGCTGGCAGACCTACTTCCAGGTCGCCGACGCCGACGCGGCCGCCGAGAAGGTCGAGGCCTTGGGCGGCACGATCGCGGACGAGCCGGTCGACACACCGTACGGCCGCATGGTGAAGGCCGCGGACGACCAGGGCTCCACCTTCTTCATCATCGGCGTGCCCACCGTGACGCTTGGCTCTGGGTCGGGCGACCGCTTGCCTGATCGGTCGTCCGGAGTCGTCACGGGTCGCGTGGTGCGGCCTTGACGCCGTCGAGGACCGTTGTGCGGGGTTTGGCACGGGGTTTCGGGGTGCCGGTCCGGCCGGTCGATCCGCGCCGGGGTTGTGGCGGCACCTCGACTTCGGTCCCGCACTCGGCCGGGCCGTGCTGGAGGTGGGAGCAGAGCAGGACCGGGCCGGTGGTCGAGCGCACTTCGAGGGATCCGTCGGCGCGGGTGGTCACCGTGACGACGGCCGGGGTGGTCGTGGCGGTGTCGTCACGTCGGGCGTGGTCCCTGGTGTGGCGGCGGAAGGCCGTGGTGGCGATGGAGCCGAACGCCGCCAGCCACACCATCCCCAGCAGGGCGTAGCCCCACGACGCCTGGTCGGTGAAACCGGCGGCCGTGCCGGTCTGCATCGCGCCGTAGGTCGGCAGGAAGCGCACGACGCTCTGGTCCGACGACGGGTTGGTGACCGGGTTCTGGAACATCACCTCGACCAGGCTCACCATGATGATCACGAACATGCCCGCCAGCTCGGTCGACAGCACGAGCCCGAGCACGACACCCATGCCGCCGTAGGTCAGGCCGCTGACGAACAGGCTGAAGCCGACCAGCCACACCTGCCTGGGCTCCCAGTGCAGCGTCATGACGACGGCGGCGTACGCGGCGATCAAGCTCGACATCACCAGCAACCCCGCCAGCTTCGCGAGCAGCAGCGCGGAACGCGGGTAGCCGGCGAGCACGAGCCGCTGGTCGAACTCGCGCGATCGGCGGGTGGCGGAGAACATCATGAAGCCGACGATCAGCGTCACGGCGTTGAGCGCGCCCGAGACGGTGATCAGTTCGTCGGCCGCCACCGGCAACGCCCGCCCGGCCACCTGCGAGTGGTACCGGACCTGCCGGTCCGGCAGCACGGCCTTGACCAGGCCGATCCACGCCGGGATGAAGAACACCACCAGGGCCAGCGCGAGCCGGTTGCGCGCGTGCTGGGAGAGGTCGAACACGACCGCCTTCACCAACGCGGCACGCCACGTCGTCCGCTCACCCGAGAACGTGGTGACCGTGCCCACCTTCCGCACCAGCGTCGTCCACGCGGTCATCGGCCGTTCACCCGTTGCCGACCGGCGTCACCAGGGACGCGTCGATGTACCCGGCCAGTTCCGCCGGTGACGGGTGCGCCCAGACGTCCGCGGGTGTCAGCGCGATGTCCAGGTCGGTGTGGAGCCTGCGGGTGAAGGCGACGGCGAGCAGCGAGTCCAGCCCGAGGTCGGTGAACTTGGCGTGCGCGGCCACGGCGGACGGTTGGGCGCCCAGCAGGGCGGCGAGGGTGCGCACCACCGCGTCCTGCACCATCCCGGCCCGTGCCGGTCCCGGTGGTTCGAGGCGCAGGTCGAGGGCCGACGTCGCGTCACGCCGGTCGGCGTCCCCGGTGCGCAGGTCCGCCGGCAGCGGGTTGTCCAGCGCGTGGGGGAACGCGCGGTACAGCAGTTCGGGCTGGTAGTCGAGCACCCCGGTGTTGACGCGCTGGTGCCGCAGGAGCGCGGTCAGCGCGGCGAACCCGTCGGCGGTGGAGATGGTGTCGAACCCCCGTGCGGCGAAGTCCGTCGCCCGACCGGCCTCGCCCCAGGCGCCCCAGTTCACCGACAGCGTGGGCAGCCCCTGGTCGTGCCGCCACCGGGCGAAGGCGTCCACCCACGCGCCGGCCGCCGCGTAGTTGGCCTGCCCGGCGTTGCCCAGCATCGCCGACATGGAGGAGAAGATCACCAACCAGTCCAGCGGGACGTCCTCGGTGGCGTCGTGCAGGTTCACCAGGCCGGTGACCTTGGGGTGCCACGCGCGGGCCAACCGGTCACCGGTCATGGCGTCCAGCGGTGCGTCGTCGAGCACCACGGCGGTGTGCAGGACGCCACGCAGGTCCTCCCCCGCCGCGGCGACGAGGCGGCCGGCCGTGTCCGGGTCGGCCACGTCTCCCCGCACGACCACCACCTCACACCCGGTGGCCGTGATCCGGTCGAGCACGGCACTGGGCGCGAGTTCGCCGCGACCACCGAGGACCACCCGGCCCGCACCGGCCTCGGCCAGCCACCGGGCCGCCTCCAGGCCCAGACCCCGCGTGCCACCCGTGACGATGTAGGCGGCACCGCGGCGCACCGGGTGCTCCGGGGCGGGCTCGTGCACGCGCACCCGCTGCCCGACCGGTGGGAACGTCAGCGTGACGCGGCCGATGAGGTCACCGGAGGCGAGCTGCTTGAACGCTTCCGCCGCCTCGGTCACCGGCACGGTGGCGCTGGGCAGCAGGGGCAGGCCGCCGGCCGCGATCCCGTCCAGCACCCGCAGCATCACCGAGCGGAACACGGCCGGCTGCTCGTTGGCGGTCAGCACCAGGTCCAGCGCGGCGTAGGTGTTGCCGTGCCGGAACGTGCCGAGGTCGACGTGCGCGCCGTCGTACAGGTCGCGCTTGCCGATCTCGACGAACCGCCCGGCCGGGGCGAGCAGGTCCAGGGAGGCGCGCATGGCGCGTCCGCTCAGCGAGTTGAGCACGACGTCGACACCGCGCCCGCCGGTCACGTCGCGCACCTGCTGCGCGAAGTCCAGGCTCCGGGAGTCGAACACGTGCTCCACGCCGTGCTCGCGCAGGTAGCGGCGCTTGGCCTCGGTGCCCGCGGTGCCGATGACCTCGGCCCCGAGCAGCCGGGCGACCTCGACCGCGGCGAGCCCGGTGCCGCCGGCGGCGGAGTGCACCAGCACGGTCTCGCCCCGCCGCAGCCGGGCGAGGTCGTGCAGGGAGTGCCACGCCGTGATGTAGGTCAGCACCGAGGGGACGATGTCGACGGGGTCGAACCCGTCGGGCAGGCGCGCGGTCAGCTCGGCCCGGGCCAGGCAGTGGGAGGCCATCGAACCGCTGCCGTCCGCGATGACGCTGACGACCCGGTCACCGGGCCGCACTTCATCGACGCCGTCGCCGACCGCCAGCACCACGCCGGCGGCGTCCGAGCCGAGCGCGGGCAGGGTGCCGTCGTCGGTCGGGTAGACGCCCAGCGCCACCAGGATTTCACGGAAGTGCACGGTGCACGCCTCCGGGCGCAGCAGTACCTGCCCCGGTCCGGGCGTCGGCAGCGGTTCGCCGGTCCCGACCAGCCGCAGCAGGTCCAGGCCGCCGTCCTCGTCGGGCCGCAGGACGAACTCGTCGTCGCCCACCACCGCGTCGACCTCGCGGACCGTCCGCGGCGGCCGGTTCGGCAGCGGCGCGCGCGCCAGCCTGGCCGCGTACCGCTGGCCGGCACGCCAGGCGACCTCGTTCTCGGGTGTCCCGGCCAGCAGCTCGGCGACCAAGTCGGCCAGGTCCTCGGCCGTGCCGGTGTCGCTGTCGACCCAGGTCACCGCGGACTGCGGCTGTTCCACGGCGGCCACGCGCAGCAGCCCGCGCAACCCGCACACGCCGGGGTCGACCGGGTCGCCGTCGAGCACCGGTCGCGCGTTCCGGCTGACCGGCCACAGGCGGGGCGGTGAGCCGCGGTGCGCGTGCTCGCGCAGGAGCGCGGTCACCTCCACCACCCGGTCGAGGTCGTCCAGATCGCCCGTGGCGCACCACACGACGGCGGCGACGTCCTGATCCGGCACGGTCGAGGCGTCGGTGTGGACCGCGGTCCGCAGCCCCGCCTCGGACAACGCGGCCGCCACCCGGTCGGCGACGCCGTCACCGTCGCCAGGCTCCCCGACCACGACCCAGTCACCGGTCGGCGGCGTCGACGGCTGTTCCGGCAGGGGCAGCTGTCGCCAGGAGACCTCGAACAGCCGGGAGTCGAGCCGCGCGGTACCGGCCGTCGTCCCGGTGCTGCGGACGAAGTCCACGTCCTCCAGCGCGCCGACCCACTCCCCCGTCCCGTCGTAGAGGTCGGCGCGACCGGTCGCGGTGGTGCCGTCCCGCCGCACCTCGGCGCGGACCCACGTGATGCGGCCGGGATCGTCCGGCAGCACGACTTCGCCGATCGCGGTCGGCAGCCAGGGCGCGTCGCTGTCGTCGGGCTCGTCGCCGCGGACCAGGCCGGCGGCCACCGACAGCACGCACCCGTCGAACAGCACCGGGTGGACGCGCGGTGCCGCGGCCCGGATCTCGGCGTCGGTGGGCACGCGGAGGCGGGTGATCCCGTCGTCGGTGGTCGCGGTGATCGAGTGGAACGCGGTGCCGGTGTCCAGGCCGATCCGGCGGAACGCCGCGTACAGCTCCTCGGGCGAGTCCGGGTTCTCGGGCAGCGCCAGTGGTGGGCGCAGGTCGACCGGTTCCTCGTCGCGGGTGGCCGTCGCCGCGGCCACCCGGTCGCACCCGGCGCCGGTGTGCTGGACGACCTCGACCAGCACCCGGCGGTCGCTCCTGGTCGCCACCACGTGCAACGGCACCCGGCCGGCCAGCGGCAGCGCCCGCTCGAACCGCACGTCGGTCAGGCGCACGCGGTCCAGGCCCCGGTCCAGCAGTTCGGTCGACGCGGCCAGCACCAGCTCGACGTGCGCGGCGCCGGGCACCAGCGGCGTGCCGCGCAGGGTGTGCTGCGCCAGCCAGTCGGCGCGGTCCGTGCCCAGGTCGGCGCTCCACACGTGCCGCGTGCCGTCCTCGGCCTCGTGGTCGGGCACGGCCGACCGCTCACCCAGCCACAGGTGGGCCGCCGTGCCGCGGGACCCGTGCGCGCGTTCCTGCCAGTAGCGGGAGCGGTCGAAGGCCGTGGGCGGCAGGGTGGTCCGCGCTCCACCGCCGTTGACGGCCACGAGGTCCACCGGCACACCGGCCACGTGCAGCGCGGCGGCGGCCCGGCACAGCGCCTCGGGTCCGTCCACGTCGCGCGCCAGGGAGCCCGTGGTCACCACCGGCACACCCATCGCCAACGCCGTCTCCTCCACCGCCTGGGTCAGCAGCGGGTGCGGCGACAGCTCCAGGAACACCCGGTGCCCGTCCTCGACCAGCGCCCGGCAGGCAAGGTCGAAGCGCACCGGCGCACGCAGGTTCCGCGCCCAATAGGCACTGTCGAAGACCACCGGCTCGCGCGGCCCCACCGCGTGGAGTAGAACGGAGCCGTCGCCGGTGCTCCCCTCAGCCAGGACACCTCGGCGGCGATGTCGTCGAGGATCGGCTCGACCTGCGGCGAGTGCGCGGCGACCTGCACGGCGATGCGCTTGCAGAACACGCCTCGGTCCTGCCAGCGGCGCAGCAGCTCGTCCAGCGCCGGCCCGCTGCCCGCGACGACGGTGGACGCGGGCGCGGTCACCACCGCGACCGACACGCCCGGCACGTCGGCGATCTCGGCCTCGGCCCGCTCCACGGGCAGTGCGACCACGGCCATACCGCCGCCCGCGACCCGTTGCAGCAACGACGATCGGGCGAGGATGATCCGCAGGCCCTCCTCAGGGGTGAGGATGCCCGCCGCCACCGCCGCGGCGGCCTCGCCCATCGAGTGCCCGACCACCGCGGCCGGGCGCAACCCCCGCTCCCGCCACATCTCCGCCAGCGCCGCCTGCACCGTGAAGACCACGGGCTGGACGGCGTCCATCCGCTCCAGGTCCTCGCCGGAGGCCAGCAGCCGCCGCACCGGGACGCCCGCGGCCGAGGCGACGGCGTCGAGCCGGTCGACCACGCCGGTGAACGCGGGATCGCGGTCCAGCAGGTCGCGGGCCATGCCGGGCCACTGCGAGCCGTGCCCGGAGAACACCCACACCGGCATGCCGGGATCGGCGGTCGGCCCGGTGACGACGGCCGGGTGATCCTTCCCGTCGGCTGTCGCACGCAGGCCGTCGACCAGCCGGGCGCGGTCCGCCGCCACCACGCAGGCACGCGTGGACAGGTGGCTGCGGTGCGCGGCGAGGGTGTGCGCGACGTCCACCACCGGGTCGGCGGCGGCCTCGACGTGGTCGGCCAGGCGGCGCGCGGTGGCGGCCAGACCACCCGCCGACGCGGCCGACACCGGGCACACCACGGCCTGTGCGCGCCGGACCTCCGGGCGGCGGGCGGGTTCCGGCGCGGGCGGTGCCTGCTCGACGATGGCGTGCGCGTTGGCGCCCGTGACGCCGAACGCCGACACCCCGGCCCGGCGGGGGCGGCCACGGCCGTCCCAGGTGGTGGTGTCGGTGGGCACGACGAACCGGGTCCCGTCGGCGTCGATCGCGGGGTTCCACCGGGTGAAGTGCAGGTTCGCCGGGATGGTCCCCCGCCGCACCGCCAGCGCCGCCTTGATCAGGCCGAGCACGCCGGCCGCGCTCTCCGGGTGCCCGATGTTGGTCTTCAGCGAGCCCAACGCGCACCGACCACCGGCGGCACCGTAGGCGGCGCTCAGCGCGGCGAACTCGATCGGGTCCCCGACCGGGGTGCCGGTGCCGTGCGCCTCGACGTAGCCGATGTCCTCCGGCGTCACGCCCGCCTGGCGCATCGCCGCCTCGATCACCGCCTGCTGGGCGGCGCGGGAGGGCTGCGTGATGCCCTGCACGCGCCCGGCGTGGTTGATCGCCGTGCCGGTGATCACCGCCAATACCCGGTCGCCGTCCCGCTGAGCGTCGGCCAACCGCTTCAGCGCCACCACACCGCAGCCCTCGCCGCGCACGAAACCGTCCGCGCTCGCGTCGAACGCCGCGCACCGCCCGCGCGCGGACAGCGCACCGGCACGGGCGAACCCGACCAGCCCGCCCCACTCCAGCTGCACGGTCACCCCACCGGCCAGCGCGAGGTCGGCCTCGCCGTCGTGCAGGGAGCGGCACGCCAGGTGCACGGCCACGAGCGAGGAGGCGCAGGCGCCGTCCACGGCCAGGGACGGCCCGTTGACGTCGAGGATGTAGGAGATCCGGCCCGGCGCACCGGACGGCACCGCCGAGATGCCGTGGTAGACGTTGAAGTCCGCCAACGTGAACCGCTTGGCGTAGTCGGCACCGGAGATCCCGACGAACAGCCCGGTGCGGGAACCGGCCAGCGAGCGCGGCGGCACACCCGCGTCCTCCAGCGCCTCCCAGGTGGTCTCCATCAGCAGCCGGTGCTGGGGGTCCACACTGGCCGCTTCGCGCACGGGCACGCCGAAGAAACCGGGGTCGAACCCGTCGACGCCGTCCAGGAACGAGCCGCCGCACAGGGCGGCCGAGCCCGCGAGGTCGGCGGGCACCACGCGTTCCTCCTCCGACCACCGCCCGCCGGGGTCCGACCCGGCCACGACGTCGCGCCGGTCCAGCAGCAGGCGCCACAGCTCCTCGGCCGAGGTCACCCCGCCGGGGGCGCGGCACGCCGTGCCGATGATCGCCACCGGGGTCTGCCGACTGGTGCCCGGGTTGTCGTCGTCCATGCTCGGGTTCCTCCTGGTTTCAGGTCCTCGTCGGGAGATCCGCGGTGCGTGCTCAGGTGAACAGGTCCACCGCCTTGAGGGCCGCGCGGGCGACGGGCGTGCCCAGCACGGCCGGGATCGTGGTGACGCCACCGAGGTACGAGTCGACGCGGCGCCACACCGGCGGGCAGGCGGTCAACGCGGTGTGCACCACCCCGGGGCGCCGGGTGAAGACGTCCATGACCCGGCGGGAGGCGAGCATCTCGACCTCCAAAGTGGACCGCAGCGCCCGCGTGTACTCGTGGCGTGCGCGCTCCAGGTCCGCCGGGCACTCCGCCCGCGCGATCGCCGCCGCCGCGTCACCCGCTCGCGCGCCCGAGCGCAGCGCGAACGAGATACCCTCCCGCGACCACGGGTCGCACAGGCCCGCGGCGTCACCGGCCACGAGCGTGCGGCCGCGCGCCAGCGGCGAGTCGGGACGGCGGCACTTGGTCAGGTGACCGGTGTCGTGCAGCGGCGTCACGTCCGCCAAACCGTGGCGCCGCAAGAACTCCCGCAGGTACGCCTTCGTGGCCTCACCCTGCCCGCGCGCCGCGACCACGCCGGCCGTGCAGATGTCGCCCTTGGGGAACACCCAGCCGAACGAACCGGGCAGCGGACCCCACTCCATCAACATGCGGCCACGCCACCTCGACGCGGCACCCGTTTCGACCGGGACCTCGACCTCCAGCGCCAGGTCCACCTGCTCGCAGCGCACACCGACGTGGCGGCCCACCCGACCGGCGGTGCCGTCAGCGCCCACCACCGCACGCGCCCGGACCCGCTCACCACCGCCGGTGCGCACGACGACCTCACCGGCCGCGTCCTCCAGTGCCGCCACCGGCGTCCGGTCCGCCACCACGACACCGGCCTCGGCGGCGACCTTCGTGAGCGCGGCGTCCAGCTCGTCGCGGAAGACCATCTTGCAGCGCATCCCCGCGGTGGAGGGGAGAGTGCGTTCACGCCGTCCCCGCAGCCCGAAGGTCACCGCTTCGACCTCGTCCCGGACCGTGACGCCGAGCCCGGCCGGCAGGAACTCCTGCGCACAGCCGATCAGCCCGCCACCGCAGGTCTTGTACCGCGGTACGGCGGCGCGTTCGAGCAACAGCACGCCGCACCCGGCCTCCGCCGCCACCCGGGCCGCCGTCGCACCGGCCGGTCCGGCGCCGACCACCACCACGTCCCACAGCCGCCCGCCGAATCGATCCTCCGCCATCCGGTCACCGTTCCTCGAGCGAAGGCCGGCCGCGGTGTCGCGTCCGGCGCGGGACGAGCCGCTCGAACGTAACAACGGCACCGAGTCGCACGCAGGGCCACCGAGGGCGATTAAGCCTGCGAGGTCAACGGGTCACCCGGGACGGGATCACGGCCGTCACCAGGTGTCACGTGGACCGCGTCACGCCCTCGACGGGAAGCCCGAACGCGGCAACTTGCCGCCGGCGGCGTATTTCCGGGCGGAACCAGGTTTATCCGGTCAACGCTCGGGACGCGCGACCAAGGACCACAGGTAGCTCAACGGTTCGCCGTCCGGTTCGTCGCGCTCGACGAACTCGGTGATCAGCGCGAGCATCCGGGCGTTGAGCTCGGCCTGTGACGCGGCGTTGAGTCGCATCACTCCCCTGGCCGTCTCGCGGTTGGCGTCCGGCCCGGCTTCCAGCACCTCGGCGCGGTGCGCGGCGAGCATGGCGAGGTCCACGCGCTGGGCCAGGCCCTCGCCCTCGGCGTCGACCAGCCCGAGCCGCCAGGTCCGCCCGGTCGCCCGGTACGGCCGCTCCAACGCGCCGCGCGTGCCGCTGCGCACCGGTTCCGGTGCCAGGAAGTCGTTCTTCACCAACGCGCGCACGTGCCGCAGCACGGTCGCCGGCGCCATGCCGAGCCGGTCCGACAGCTCCTTGTTGGTCAACGCCCGGTCGAAGCACAACCGCAGGATGCGCCAGCGCAGCGGGTGCGCGAGCGCCTTCAGCTCCTCGACCGTGGCATCGCGGGCGGGTTGATCGGGCAGGGCCGGCACGCCGCAGAGGCTAACCCACCCGGCCTTGCCGTGCGCGCCAGTGGTTTGATTCACTGTCATCGATTGCACTTTGTGAAATCACTCAAGGGGTGACCGTGGACGCACCGGCAGCGGCGGGCTGGACCGACTTCGAGTGGCTGACCGGCGCGGAGCCCAGCCCGGACGGCAAGGGAGTGGCCTACCTCAGCGACGCCTCCGGTCGCCCCCAGCCGTGGGTACTGCCGCTGAACGGCACCGCGCGGCACGTGGAAGTGCCCGGGTCGGTCAGCCGGTGCGTGTGGCGGCCGGACGGCGCGCGGCTGCTCGTGCTGACCGACCTCGACGGCGGCGAGGACTTCCGGCCGGCCGAGGTCGACCCGTGGACGGGCGAGGTCGAGTGGCTGGTCGCGGAGGAAGGTGTGCGGTGCGAGATCGGCACGCCGCACGGCGGCACGGGGCGACCCTACAACGCCGACGGCACGCTGCTCGCCTACGCCTCCAACGCCCGTGACCGCGAGGTGTTCGACGTGCTGGTGCGCGACCTGCGCACCGGTGACGAGCGGATCGTGCTGCGCGGCGACGACCGCTACCTGCCGATGGGCTTCTCCCCCGACTCACGGCTGCTGCTCGTGCTGCGGCTGCACCAGAACACCGAGCACGACCTGTTCCTGTGCGACCTGGCCACCGATGAAGTCCGGCTGCTCACCCCGCACGACGGCCCGGCGAAGTACGAGCCGGTGGCGTGGCTGCCCGACTCGTCCGGCGTCTACCTGTGCACCACGCACGGCCGGGACTTCCTCGGTCTGGCGGTGCTGTCCACGAACGGTGAGCTGACCTGGATCGACACACCGGAGTCCGATGTGGAGGGTGCCGCGCTGTCACCGGACGGCACGCGGTTGGCGTGGGGCCTCAACGAGGACGGCTACACCCGGCTGCGCTGGTCGGAGGTGGACGGCACGCCCCGGGACGTCACCGGGCTCCCGCGCGGTGTCGCCGTGGTCGAGTTCGGCATCGACGGGTACGCCCCGCGGTTCACGGCCTCCGGTGAGCTGCTGGTGCAGCTCGGGCGCCCGGACGCGGCGACCGACCTGTTCCTGGTCGACCTCCCGGGCGGCGAGGCCAGGCAGCTCACCGACTGCGGTGCCCGGCTGCCGGGCCCGATCGTGCCGCCGACGATCGTCCGCGCGGTCGGTGCCGATGGCGAGACCGTGCCCTGCCTGCTCTACCAGCCGCCCACGGCGGACGCGGACCGCCGGGCACCGGTCGTGGTGGCCGTCCACGGTGGACCGGAGTGGCAGTCGCGCCCGGTGTTCGAGCCGGTGGTGCAGGCGCTGCTGGCGCGCGGGATCGGTGTGCTGGCACCGAACATCCGCGGTTCGTCCGGCTACGGGATGCGCTACCAGCGGTTGATCTACCGCGACTGGGGTGGCGGCGACCTGGCCGACCTGGAGGCGGCGGTGCGGCTGCTCGACGACGTGCCGTGGGCGGACGCGTCCCGGCTTGGCGTGCACGGCGCGTCGTACGGCGGGTTCGCCACGCTCGCGTGCCTGACCCTGCTGCCGGACCTGTGGCGGGCCGGTGTGAGCGAGTGCGGCCCGTCGGACCTGCTCAACGACATCCGCGGGTTCCCCCCGACCTGGCGCAAGCGGGCCGTCGACTGGATCGGCGACCCCGACGACCCGGCCGACGTGGCGCTCCTCACCGCGCGCAGCCCGCTCGAGAACGCGCACCGGCTCACCGCGCCGGTGCTGATCATGCACGGCGAGAACGACGCGAACGTCAACCCCGCGGAGTCCGAGCGGATGTACCGCAGGCTGCGTGAACTGGGCAAACCGGCCTGGCTCGTGCTGCACCCCGGTGTCGGGCACGGCATCGACCGGGCCGGTCTCGCCGACACCGTCGAGCTGATCGTGTCCTGGTTCGCCGAGCACCTCCGCAAACGACCCGACAGCGGCTCCACAGGCGACGCACAGGAACCGGGGTCATGGTGGACGGCATGACCCCGATCCACGACCGCGGCCTCGCCTTCGACCTGGCCACGTTGACCCGCAGGCGGGCCCTCGCCCTGTTCGGCGGCGTGGGGCTCGGCCGGGATCACGTCACCGCACTCGGCCGCGCTGGAAGTGGAGGTCGAGCTGGACGACGGGGTGCCGCCGGTGGCGCACGCGGTCAGCGAGCGCCTGGCCGAGGCGACCAAGGCGGGCGCGAAGATCACCACGTCCCAGCTCGCGCTGCCGGAGCAGGTGTGCAAGACCGTCTACGGCACCACCGGGTACGTGCAGAGCGTGCGCAACATGGCGCGGACGTCGTTGGCGGACGACACGGTGTTCCGCGACGGGCACGACGAGCAGCTGGCCGACGTGACCGGGGACGTGGCGGGCGGCTACACGGCCTCGCTCACGATGACCGTGTGACGTTGCGGGGTTCGGTGTCGGGTCCGGTCGTCCGGGTGCGGGTCGCGTGCAGGGAGGCCAGCAGCTGGAGGCGGTCGGCGTCCGCGGTGCCGGGTTCGGCGGTGTAGACCAGCAGCACCGGGCCGGGGTTGCCCGGCAGCGGGTAGGTGTCCCACGTGAGGGTGAGCTTGCCGACCTCCGGGTGGTGGAACAGCTTGGCGCCGTGGACCGATTCGCGCACCTCGTACCG
The DNA here is from genome assembly GCF_001905065.1 of Saccharothrix sp. CB00851. Taxonomy (NCBI): domain Bacteria; kingdom Bacillati; phylum Actinomycetota; class Actinomycetes; order Pseudonocardiales; family Pseudonocardiaceae; genus Saccharothrix; species Saccharothrix sp. CB00851. The sequence goes on along the minus strand of NZ_LWLC01000007.1, from coordinate 46,913 downwards.
GGCCCAGAGCCGCCGGAACTCCGCGCTGTGGATGCTCAGCTCGCCGATGATCGCCGTGGCGCGCGGGTGGGTCGGGTCGGCGGCGACGGCGGTGCGCAGCATCCCGATGTACTGCAGGGCGAACCCCTCCCAATCGGCGCAGCGCAACCGGGTCTCCGGGTCCCGGAACAGCCCGACGAGCAGGTTGCGCTCCGCGGGCGGCAGGCCGGCCGGATCGCCGAGCAACGCCGCGGCGAGCGGGTTCCAGGCGAGCACGTCGAGGTGGCGGCCCAGCACCAGCCCCGGTGTGCCGAGGGCGTGCAGCAGGTGCCGGGTGCTGTCCGGCACGTGTTCGGGGCCGCGTCGCGGGTGGGTGGGCACCGACCGCCGTGCCGCGCGGGCGAGGGTGAACAGGTGCCGTCGTTCCCCGTCGTCGAGGTTCAGCGCGGTGGCGAGGGCGTCGAGGACGCCGTCGGAGGGCCTCACCTCGCGGCCCTGCTCCATGCGCTGGTAGTAGTCGGTGCTCAACCCGGCCAGCAGGGCGAGCTCCTCCCGCCGCAGGCCGGCCACCTTGCGCCGCCCTCCCGGCTCCAGCCCCACGTCCTGCGGGCGCAGCCGGTTCCTCCGGGAGCGGAGGAAGTCCCCCAGCTCGCGTGCGTACGGGTGCTCGTCGGCCATGTCCACCAGTGTGCGGTGCGGCCGTGAGGTGAAGGTAGGTCTGGTATTCCCAGGCAGGCGGGTACGCCGCAACCGCGCCGGAGGGTCCATAACGTCGTGGTCATCACCCGTCGACACCTCTGGGGGCACCGCCATGACCAAGTGGAACGCCAGTCACATCCCCGACCAGCGCGGCCGGGTCGCCGTCGTCACCGGCGCGAACTCCGGGCTCGGCCTGGCCACCGCGACCGAGCTCGCCCGGCACGGGGCACGGGTCGTGCTCGCGGTGCGGGACCCGGACGCCGGTGCCCGCGCGGCCGCCGCGATCCGGGGCTCCGTCACCGGGGCCGAACTGGACGTGCGCCGGCTGGACCTGGCCTCGCTGGCGTCGGTCCGCGCGTTCACCGACGCGCTGCTCGCCGACGTGCCGGCGATCGACCTGCTGGTCAACAACGCGGGCGCGGTCCTGCTCGGCCCGCCCCGCACGACCGCCGACGGGTTCGAGCTGCACCTCGGGACCAACGCGCTGGGTCACTTCGCCCTCACCGGCCTGCTGCTCGACGCGCTGGGCCGCGCCGACGCGCCCAGGGTGGTCAGCCTCAGCTCGGTCACCCACAAGAACGCCCACCTCGACTTCGACGACCTGATGTCCGAGCGCGATTTCGACGCCGCCCGCGCGTACGGCCGGGCCAAGCTCGCCACCACCGTCCTCGGCCTCGAACTCGACCGGCGCCTGCGCGCCACCGGCTCCCCGATCGTCAGCGCCCTCGCCCACCCCGGCGTGACCAACACCAATCTGACCTCACGCGCGTGGCAGGACCGCGGCCGACTGGCCCGGACGATCATCCCCCGCCTCTTCGTGGCCGTCACCCAACCGGTGGACCGGGGCGTCCTGCCCCAACTCCACGCCGCCACCGCACCCGACGTCCGCGGCGGCCAGTTCTTCGGCCCCGCCGGTCCCTGGGAGGTGCGCGGCCACGTCACCGAGGTCCGTCCCAGCCGCGAAGCCGCCGACCTCGACGTCGGCCGCCGGCTCTGGGCCGAGGCGGAGAAGCTGACCGGCGTCACGTACCTCTGACGCCATCCCCGGTCAGGGGGTGAGGGTCAGCAGCAGGTGCAGGCCGACCAGCAGGCCGCACGTCACGGTGTGCACGACCGGGTTGTGGGTGAGCAGGGCGGCGAACTCGCGGAGGAAGGCGCTGGGCAGGAAGTACCACGCGGTCGGCGCGCCGATGATCTGCGTCCGCAGCCGGAGCCGGCGAGCCAGGACGGCGGCGCGGAAGACGTGGAAGTTGTTGGTCACGGCGACCGCGCGGCCGGTCCAGCCGCGCTCGGAGAGGAGCCGAGCGCTGTACGCCAGGTTCTGCTCGGTGGTCGTCGCGCGGTCCTCCAGCACGATCAGCTCGTCGGGCACGTCGCGGCGCCGCAGGTAGTCGCGCATCGCCGCCGCCTCGGACACCGCCTCGTCCGGCCCCTGCCCGCCCGAGACGACGAGCAGCGGCGTGCGGCCCGCGGCGACCTCGCGGTGGTACAGGTGCAGGCCCCGGTCCAGCCTGGCGGCCAGCAGCGGTGGCACGCGGTCACCGATCAGGCCCGCGCCGAGCACCACGATCGCGTCGAAGCCCGTCCGGCGGCCGATGCTGCCGTACACGATCGAGTACAGCAGCAGGCTGACGAACAGGAACGCGACGTACGCCGCGACGATCAGCAGCGACCCGATCACCGCGTCGACCACCGGTCCGGTGTGCGCGGTGGCGAAGCCGAACGCCGCCACCACGCCGAAGATCGCCAGCCCGGCCAGCAGCGACAGCAGGTTCGCCAGGCGGAAGCCCTCGCGGCGCAGCATCAGCACGCCGTTGGCGATCAGCGCGCACGGCAGCACGAAACCCAGGCACAGCAGCACGGCCACCAGCGCGTACCCGACGATCACGGCGGACCACCCGCCGTTGACCGAGGCGCGGAACACCAGCCACAGCACCAGGAACACCAGCGTCACGCCGAGCCACACCGCGTTGCCGAGCCGCCGCCGGTCCCTGATCACGCCGACCACGAAGAACGAGGCGGTCACGAGCGCCGCGATGCCGAAGATCATGCGGGCCAATGTAGACGGCCGTCGGTCACTCGAAGTCGTCGTCCGTGAACCCGCTGTCCGACGCCTCCCGACCAGGTAGCACGGTGGCGAGGTAGGAGCGCAGGGCTGCGGTGGTGCCGACGTCGCGGCCCGCGTTCTCGGACAGGAACCAGCGGTGCACCAGCACCTCGTGGAACAGCTCCGCCGGCGCCAGCACGCCGAGCAGGTCGCGCGGCACGGCGGCCACGACCGGGTCGTAGACCTCGTTGCGCCACAGGTGGCCGGCCGTCGTCTCGGGGACGGGCGCGCCGTCGCGCTGCTCCAGGTAGGCGCGGAACGAGCGCAGGTCGTTGAGCAGGCGCCTGGCCTGGCCCTCCTGCACCTCCAGGCCGGTGAGCTTGAACAGCTCGCGGCGGCTCTGGCCGATCTCGGCGACCCGGATGTCCACCCGCAGCCGCGCGCCGCTGTCGGAGGTGACCAGCTCGACCTCGCCGACGTCGAAGCCGAGGTCGTTGAGCCGGCGGAGGCGTTCGGCGACCCGGTAGCGCTGCTCGTCCAGCCGGAAGAACTCCTCGCGGGTCACCTCGTCCCACAGCGCCGCGTACCGCTCGGGCACGCTGTCGGCCACCGCGATCGGGTCGATGTCTGGTGGCAGCAGGCCGCCGGCTTCGAGGTCCATCAGCTCGCCGCCGATGCGCTCGCGGGCCAGGTCGACGTCGTAGGTGCGCTGGCCGGCGGACAGCTGCGGGTGCCGTTCGACGGTCTCGGCGTCGACCAGGTACGCGGCCAGGTTGCCCGCGTCGAGCCGGAACAGCGTGTTCGACAGCGAGCAGTCGCCCCAGAACGTGCCGGACAGGTGCAGCCGGACCAGCAGCTCGACCAACACCCCCACGAGTCGGTCGGCCGAGTGCTCCACGCGCGGGCTGGAGAACAGATAGCGGTAGGACATCGAGTGGTCGAGGTAGCGGGTGACCAGGATGGCCTGCTGGTCGTCCGGGCGGTCGACGCACAGCCCGAGCACCGACACCGAGGGCATGCCCTCCCGCTCCAGCTCGCCCAGCACGGCGTACTCGTGGCGGGCCAGCGGCTCGGCGATCTCCTTGAGCGCGTACACCCGACCCTCGCTGGCCACGAACCGCACGACGTGCCGCGAGATGCCGCGTTGCGGGACGGTCAGCAGCAGCTTCTCGTCCCACTCCTCCAGGGGCTGGGCCCACGGCAGTGCGAGCAGTCCACCGGCCTCGGCGGCGGGTGGGCGGAAGAGGAATCGCATGGGCTCCCCGTGGCTGGTGCGCGGACGACGCCGAAACTACCCGGTCGCGGTGCCGTGCAGCCAGGCGATGTGGCCTGGTCGTCACGATCAAGAACGCCGACCCTCGCGTTCGACGGCGACGTTTGGACACGACCAAGCGCCTTCACGCCTCCAGGTGAACCCGAACGCGCGGTCGTGTCGTGAAGCGTTACGCCATCAGTTGTCCCGGGTGCCCGGTCGGCTGAACATTCACCCCCACCCGCCTCACGGTCGTTCGACGGCACGTCGGTGGTGCGCGGCACGGCCTACAGTCGAGAACCGGTCCGCAACGCCGGAGGGTTCGACCATGAAGCAGGCCGTCGCCGCCGAAATCGAGACACCCCGCCCGATCTCCCACCTGAGGACGGACATCTCCGCGGTGCGGGCGATCGCCCAGGCCGCCGTGAACGTCGAGCTGTTCACGATCCCGCTCTACCTGAGCGCGATGACCTCGATCCAGGGCATGCACCAGATCACCGGTGCCAAGCAGGACTACTACCGGGGGCGGTTGTGGCCTGGTCCGGCACCGACCGCGGAGCCGAAGACGGCCAACGAAAGGGCGGTCAACATCATCTTCTCGGTGTTCATCGAGGAGATGCTGCACCTGCAGATGGCGGCCAACCTCGCCAGTTGCCTCGGCGTCAAGCCGTGCTTCACCAGCCCGCTGCTGCAGAACGACCACCACGGCTGGGAGTGCTACGGCCCGGACAAGACCACGATCCCGCACATCCTCGACCTGACCGACACCGTGCCCTGGCCGCACGTCACGGTGGACATCGCCGAGGTCAGCGAAGCGCAACTGGACCTGTTCGAGGCCATCGAACAACCGGAAGAGCACGCCAAGGACAACATCAAGCCCGAGGCCAGGCCCAAGTACTTCCCCCGGATTCCCTTCGAGGGCTGGCAGCCGGAGTACACGGAGAAGAACCTGCCGATGTTCGGCACGATCGGCCACATGTACCTGTGCTACTACGACTACTTGAACTTGACCTACGCGGGCAAACCCGAGAAGAAGCTGTGGGAGTACCTCTACGACGACCAAGCCCTGCAACGGGACCTGTTCAACGCCGAGCACCCGCCCAACCACCCGAAGCGGGAGTACCTCGGCTTCGACACGACCGTCGTCGACACTCCCACCACCCGCCGTTCCCTCCGGCAGGTGTGGGACATGATCAGCGCCATCACCGACCAGGGCGAGGGCAGCGAACTGCCGCGGGTCCGCCCGTTGGCGGTCATGGACAAGTACCAGGCCTCGCGGGAGGCACTGGAGGAGAACTACCCCAGCTACAACGACGAAGGCGAGAAGACGAAGTCGGCGAGTGCCGCGGCGCGCTTCGACAACGGGGCCATGGACCACTACGAGCGCTTCGCGGAAATCCGGCACATGGTCGAGCAGAAGGAGATCGTGACCTGGCCGCAGTGGCGCAGGGACCGGCCGGAGCCGTGGGAGCCCTCGGACCTGAAGACCGCGTCCTGGCAACCCGGCAAGTACAAGCTGCCGAGCCCGGAAGACGTTGCCAAGGCGATGAACGCCCTCGGCCGCGACCCGAAGATGTACGACCGGATCAGCCAGGCGGCGGTCGGCTCGATCGCCGGCATCACCACGGTCCTCGACGAGTTCTGGAGCGACAGCGAGGTGTCGTTCCCCTTCCCGTCCATGGCGGGCTCGGGCGACCGGATGGCGATCTGCTGGGCGCTGTTCCGCAAGGCGCCCGATCTGAAGGGTGCCCCCGGCGAACGACCCGTGGGCAAGCTCCTGCACGCCTGCCAAGGGCTCGACCTCACCAACACCACCGGGCAGCCGAACGACTGCGCGGCGCTGCCCGTCTACCACTCGTGCCGGGGTTCCAACGCCTGCAAGGCCGAGGGCGGGTGCGGGTTCGTGCAGGTCGACGGGGGCAAGGGCCTCTGCGGCTTCGTCCTGGTGAACGCCAAGACCGCCGGGGACGGGGAGAAGCTGTACTCCGCCCCGGGCGACAACCAGTGCGCGACGTTCGGCGGGTGCGCGGTGCCCATCTCGGCCTCGCAGATCTTCCCGACGACCGGCACCATGCAGCTGTACGACTTCGAGGACGGGACCTACGCCCCGGAGAAGCTCGGGACGATCCCGTTCGAGCGCGGTGAGACCGTGTACGAGGTCGCCTATCGCGCGTACAAGATCGTGATGGACCACCGCGGGCTGCCCGTGCCCGAGGAACCGAAGCCGAACAACGTGCGGCTGGCGTTCCCCCCGTCGACATGAGCGCCGTGACCGCCCGCCTGGGACTGCCGAACCTGGGTGACGGGGTCGGGCTGCGCGACGTCCACTTCGGCTACCTGCTCGACACGCGGCCCGAGGAGTGGGGCGTCGACTGGTTCGAGATCATCAGCGAGAACTTCTTCGCCGACCACGGCTTCGCGGCCCACGTGCTCGACCACGTGGCGGCGCACCGCCCGGTGGTGATGCACGGGGTGTCGCTGTCCATCGGCAGCACGGATCCGCTGGACACCCGGTACCTGCGCGAGCTGGGCGCCCTCGCCGAACGGGTGCGCCCGGCCTGGATCTCCGACCACCTGTGCTGGACGGGCGTGAACGGGGTCACCAGCCACGACCTGCTGCCGATGCCGCTGACCCGGCGCAGCCTCGCCCACGTGGCCGACCGGGTCCGCGCGGTGCAGGACCACCTGGGCCGCCCGCTGGTCCTGGAGAACCCGAGCACCTACCTGGAGTTCCACGCCTCGGAACTACCCGAGTGGGAGTTCCTGGCCCTGCTGGCCCAGGACACCGGCTGCGGCCTGCTGCTGGACGTGAACAACGTCTTCGTCAGCGCCACCAACCACGGCTTCGACGCCGAGACCTACCTCCGCAACCTGCCTGCCGAGCACATCGTGCAGGTCCACCTCGCCGGGCCGAGCGAGCACGGCCACTACCTGCTCGACACCCACGACCGGCCCGTGCCCGACCAGGTGTGGCCGCTCTACGCGCTGGTCCACGAGCGGACCGGCGGGGTGTCCACCCTGCTGGAGTGGGACGCCGACATCCCGCCGTTCCCGGACCTGGTCGCCGAGCTGACGAAGGCCGCGGACGTCCGCGCGGGGCGCCTGCCGGTGGGAGACCGGGCTCGTGGCTGACCCGGACCTGGCCGCGCTCCAGGAGTGGCTGCTGGCCACCTGCACGAGCGGCGGCAGGTCCGGCGCCGGGTCCGGTGGTGGGTACCGCGGTCGCCGGGTCGCCGAGGTCGTGCGGGGTTCCGAGCGGCTGACGGGTGAGGAGCGCGTCGCCATCTACGCCCGTGGCTACCGCGCACGCCTGCACGAATGCCTGAAGGCGGAGTTCACCGCGCTGCACGCGCTGATCGGCGACCAGGTGTTCGGGTTGTTCGCCGACGCGTACCTCGCGGCGCACCCACCGAGGTCCTACTCGCTGTTCGACCTGGGCGCGCGGTTCGCCGACTTCCTGCACGACACCCGCCCCGACCCCGGCGAGCCCCCGGGTTCACCCGACGGGCTGCCGACCGCCCTGGCCCGGTTGGAGCGCGCCCGGTCGGAAGCCCGACGCGCCGAGGGGGTGGAGACGGACCCCGCCCACCAGCCCGTCGACCCGATCGCGGTCATGACGTCCCCGGACCTGATCGTGCGCACGCCGCCGAGCCTGCGCCTGCTGCACCTGGACTTCGCCCTGCTCGACGCCCTGGAGGCCGCGGATCGGGGCGACCGCCCGGACGTGCCTGCCCCTGGCGACACCCACTACGCCGTGGCCCGCAGCCGGTACCGCGTCCGGGTCCACGTCCTGGCGCCCTGGCAGCACGCCTTCCTGAGCGCATGCGCCGGCGGCACCGCACTGCACACCGCCGCCGACACCACCGCGCGGGCCTGCGCAGGTGACGTGTCCGAGGTCTGGGCCGCGCTGATCGCCTGGCTCCCCGCCGCCGTGGACGCGGGCATGGCCACCTGCATTCCGGTGCACCCCGACAGACCATGAGGAGACGACCGTGAGCGAGACCATGACCGTCAAAGACCTCGACCAGCGCTACCTGAGCATGTTCGGCCGCGCCGCGGGTTACCTGCCGCAGGACCGCGAGACGGTCGACGCGTGGCACCGGGAGTTGCGGAGGAAGGCCGACGAGGACCCGGACGCCACCTTCGTCCCGTCCGTGCGGAGGCTGGCGGACCTGCTCCAGCGCGACGAGCGGCTCCGGAACCGCGTGCAGGTGACGATCGACGAGGCGCGGCGGCTGAACCCCGAGGGGGTCGGGAGCATCCACCAGATGCTTTACAGCCTCAACCACATCACGGGGATCGCACCCGAGTACCACAAGGACCCGAAGAAGCGGAACTTCTTCCCGATGTCGACCCTGTTCTGCTACATGATGGCCGTCAAGAGCGGCTGGGACCTGTTCCGCGACAGGCCGTTCAACGACGCGCTGCGTGACATCCTCAAGGCGTGGTGTGCTTTCCTCGACAGCGAGGAGAGCACTTACGTCCTGCACAAGGGCGACGACGGCTGGCTGGGCGAGTCGGCGGCCAAGGACTTCAAGCTGGATGAGTTCGAGGTGGACTGGGACCACCCCCACGGCGGGTTCACGTCCTACAACGCGTTCTTCCACCGTGAGATCAAGCCGGAGTGCCGTCCCCTCTCGCCGGACCCGGACGCGGTGGTCTCGGCGAACGACGGCAGCGTCGCCAACGTCTACTGGGACGTCAAGCGGGAGGACGACATCCTGCTGATCAAGGACCAGCGGTACTCGCTCGACCTGATGCTCGACGGTTACCCGGACATCGGGCACTTCGAGGGCGGCAACGTCCTCCAGTCGTTCCTGTCCGGCGCCAACTACCATCGGTGGCACGCTCCGGTCAGTGGTCGCGTCGAGTACGCGCGGGTCGTCCCGGCGTTGATGTTCAGCGAGTTGTACTCGAAGGAGGTCGACCTGAGCTCGGGCACCCTGTCCCAGGGATACCAAGCCAACGTCAACACGCGCGCGATCGTGGTCATCGAGAGCAGCTCCCCGGAGATCGGCAGGGTCTGCGTCGTACCGGTCGGGATCACCGAGATCTCCTCCGTCACGCTGGAGGTGCGGGAGGGTGACGTGGTCGAACGGGGACAGGAGATCGGGTACTTCAGCTACGGCGGGTCGAGCATGTGCCTGGTGTTCGAGCGGGACAGGGTCGAGATCACCGTGCCGTACGGGAAGCAGGGCCAGGTCACCGACAACGGGGCGCCGATCTTCGTCAACGCGGAGGTCGCGCGGCGGACAGCCTGACGACCGCTGTGGTCGCGAGCCGCACGTGTCCCACATCACACCCGCTTGGTTCAACGTGACGCGTCCTTTCAAGGGTTTCCCGACCGCAACGCGAGAACCGACAGCGGCAGAAAGGGGGCGACGTGCCGGACGACCACGAACACATCCACGACTACGACCAGTTCGTCACCCATCGTCTTGATCGACTATTGCGCTACGCCACGGCGCTGACCTGCGACAAGTACCTCGCCCAGGACATCGTCCAAGACGTGCTCCTGCGCGCGCGGACGAAGTGGGGGCGGATCGGGGCGGTCGATGTGCCCTACCTCTACGTCAAGCGGATGGTGACGAACGAGTACCTGTCGTGGCGGCGGCGCCGGGCGGCGCGGGACATCTCCTCGACGCACGTCTCGCTGGACGACCTGGCGCCGGCGGTCGCCGATCCGGCGGTTCGGCACGCCGAACGGGACGCGATGCGGGTCCGGATCGCGGTGCTGCCGCGCAAGCAGCGGGCCGCGCTCGTGCTGCGCTACTACGAGGACAGCACCGACGCCGAGATCGCCCAGATCCTCGGCTGCACGGAAGGCACCGTGCGCAGCCACATCTCCCGTGCGCTGCACACGCTGCGCGTCAACGAGAACACGCCGTCGGAGGTGCTGCGATGACCGAGACCAGGCAGGAGTCCCTCATCCGCGAGGCGATCGCGGCCGAGGCCGACCAGGCCGTCGACCACCGGACCGTGCTGGCGAGCCTGCACGGCAAGCGGTCCCGGCGGCGGCCGTTCGCGTTGTTCGCGGCGGCGGGGCTCACCGCCGCGGCGGCGGCCGTCGCGGTGATCGTGCCGCTCAGCGTGGACCGGACCGCGTCGCCGGCGAGCGTCGACCCGGCCGCGCCACCCGCCGGGGCCACCCGGACCGTGCTGCTGATCGGCCTGGACGAGACGGCGAACACCGACTCCGTCGTGCTGGCGCGGGTCGCCGACGACGGCTCGGTCAGCGCGGCCTGGCTGCCCCGCGACTCGGTGGTCGACCTGCCCGGCGTCGGCGCGACCAAGCTGAACTCGGCCTACCGCCGTGCTGCCGAGCAGGCGGGGGGCGGCGACGGCGACCGGGCGGGTGCGGAGGCGTTGACCGGCGCCGTCGAGTCGTTGACCGGCGTGGAGGTCGACCGCCACGTGGTGATCGACATGCCGGGGCTGGTCGCGCTGTCGGACGCGGTGGGTGGCGTCGAGGTCTGCCTGCGGCGGCCGGTCCGCGACGCGCTCTCCGGCATCGACCTGCCCAACGGGCCGGTGTCCCTGGGTGGGCCGCAGGCGTCGGCGTTCCTGCGGCAGCGCGTGGGGCTGCCCAACGGCGACCTGGACCGGATCGTGCGCCAGCAACTGTTCCTGCGCGCCCTGGCGGCGAAGGTGATCGGCGCGGGCGACCCGGCACGACTGGCGCAGGTGGTCACGGCGGCCAAGTCGGCCGTGCGCACCGATCCGGACTGGGACCTGCTGGAGTTCGCCCGGCGGCTCACCGCCACCGTGCGGACCGCGATCATCCCGCTCGGCGGGGTGGTCGACATCGGTACCGAGCAGGGCCGGTCGGTCGACCCGGCGGCGGTGCGGGCGTTCGCGGCGGAGTTCTTCGCCGACGGGGCGACCGGCACGCCCACCGGTGGCTACTCGATCCCGCTGCCCGCCACGGAGACCGAGAAGCCGGGCAGGCAGCCGTCGGAGCACGACTGCGTGAACTAGTGCCACGACCGGCAACCTCCACCTCGTCTTCCGGCGCTCGGCGGGACGCCTCGCGGCACCGCGGCAGCGGCGAGGTGACCGCAGGCCGTTTCTCGGTGGACGGGTCCGCCCGGATGTGATCCAGTGGGGTGGTGGACGGGATCTCCGTGCGCCGGATCGTCGTGCTCGGCGTGAGCGGCGCGGGCAAGACGACGTTGGCGCGCCGGCTGGCCCGGGTGGTCGACGGACCGCACGTCGAACTGGACGCGATCCAGCACGGACCGGACTGGTCCATGCCGCCGCCGGACGAGTTCCGGGCCCGCCTGGCGGAGGCCGCGGAGGGCCCGGCGTGGGTCGTGGACGGCAACCTGGCCGCGCTGACCGCCGACGTGCTGTGGCACCGGGCCGACCTGATCGTGTGGCTGGACCTGCCGCTGTGGGTGGCCCTGCCGCGGCTGGCGCGCCGCAGCACGGCCCGGATCGTGCGCCGGACCGTGCTGTGGAACGGCAACCGGGAGCGGTTGGGCTTCCTGGTCGGTCGGGACTCGGTGCTGGCGTGGGCGGTGAAGGCCCGCCGCAGGTACCTCGCCGAGTACCCCGACCGGTTGGCGCGGACCGGGGTGCCGTGGGTGCGGCTGCGGTCCCGCGCCGGGGTGGCGCGGTGGCTGGCCGGGTTCAGCGCGGTCAGCCGACGCCCACCCGGAACGGGTCGTCCCGGGCCGGCTTCCCGGTGAACAGGCCCTCCGAACGCGCTCAGCTCCCGCGTGTTCGAGCGTGCCCTCGATGAACTCCGGTGCGACTCGCGCGAACAAGGCCACCTCGACACGGGCGGTCGAGGTGGCCCTTCCTCCCCTGTGGACCGCTCAGGTGGCGGCGGTGCGGGAGACCGGGCCCTGCTGCTGGTCGCCGGCCGAGTCGCGGGGCCACCAACGGCTCGGCGCATCCAAACCCTTCGCGTCGTTACTCGGGGTCCACTCACTGCGGCGGGTTCGGGGATTTCCCGGACTTGCCTCGTTCGTGCCGGGCTGCCGGACCAACGTACCCCACGGGTGAACGCGTGAGGAGGAGTTCGCGCGGCGGTCGGCTATCCGTCGACTTCTCAACGGAAATCATGGAAACGGTGGCTACGATCCCCCGCACGTACCTACCCGAAAGTCGGTTACGCGGTGCCCCGCACCGGTGCCGCCCGCGAACCGAGGGGTCACAGCCGGCGTCGGAGGTCCACTTCGGCGCCGGTCACGGCCGACCGCACCAACGCCTCGCCCACGCGGGCCGTGCGCGCGGAGTGGGCGAGCGACACCAGCGGCGTGACCTTCTCCCGGACGGCTTCGGCGAACGCGGCGGCCTGGTGCTCATAGGCGTCCGAGGCGGGCACGACCTCCTCCCGCACACCGTCCAGGGTGACCACCGTGATCACGCCTTCCTCGTCGGGCCGGGTCCACGCGTTGCGCACCGAGATCGAGCCGCGCGTGCCCTGGAACTCGTAGGCGGCGCGCGGCCCGTACTCCAGGCTGTAGTCCAGCACGGCCCAGCGGCCGGCACCGAAGTCGAGCGTGGCCACCGCGCTCAGGTCGACCTCCCGCGAGTGGAACCTGGCCCGTACGGCGCGCGGCTCCGCGTCGAACGCCCACAGCGGCACGTCGAACGCGTAGCAGCCGACGTCCCACGTCGCGCCGCCACCCAGCGCCGGGTCGAACCGGATGTTGCCCTCGGCGGCGGTCGGGTAGGCGAACGCCGACCGCACCAGGCGCAGCTCCCCGATCTCACCGGAGGCCAGCAACTCCGCCGCACGCTTCTGCTGGGGGTGGAAGCGGTACATGTACGCCTCCATCACCACGAGGTCGGCGGCGGCGCGTTCGACCCGCACGCAGTCCTCTTCGGATAACGCCATCGGCTTCTCCACCAGCACGTGCTTGCCCGCGTCCAGCGCGCGCAACGTCCACGGCACGTGCAGCGTGTTGGGCAGCGCCAGGTAGACCGCGTCGACGTCCGGATCACCCAACAGCGCGTCGTACCCGTCGTGCACCCGCGCCCCGAACGCCCGCGCCACCTGCTCGGCCCGCTCCCGCCGCCCCTCCCGGCAGGCCACCGCGACCACCGCGTTGCCCACCGTCCGGTGGATCGTGGGCAACACCCGACCGGCGATGTGGCCGGTCGCACCCAGCACACCCCAACGCAGCGGCTTCACCCCGGCAGCTTAACCGCTTTACCGCGAGTCGTACGTTCAGCACGCGAGTGTCCTACGCTCAGGACCCCCGAATTCAACGCTCAGAACACCGCACGGGATCCGCCGCACTACCGGTTCTCGGTGAGGATCGCCAGGCGCACCTCGCGCAGCAGCGAGCCGGGATCGATGCCCAGTTCGTCGGCGAGCATCCGGCGGCCCTCCTCGTACAGCACGAGCGCGTCGGCCTGCCGGTCGCAGCGGGAGAACGTGGTCATGAGCTGGGCGCGGAACCGTTCCCGCAACGGGTGCCGGCGCACGAGCCTGGTCAGCTCGGGCAGCAGCTGCGCGTGCCTGCCCAGCGCCAGGTCGGCCTCGATGCGGCTCTCCAGCGCGGCGATCCGCGCCTCCTCCAGCCGCGGTGCCTCGGCGGCCGCCAAATGCTCGGACACCCCCGTCAACGCCGGACCGCGCCACAGCCGCAACGCCGCGCGCAGCAGCCTTGCCGCGTCCTCGTACCGGCCGGCGGCGAGCGCGGACCGGCCCAGCGCGGCCTGCTCCTGGAATTCCTTCAAGTCGAACGAGCATTCGGTGAACCGCAATTCCTAGCCGCGCGAGCGGCGGGTGATACCGACCTCCCGGCGCAGCGTTTGCGCAGCCGCGAGACGTAGGTGTAGATCTGCGCGTCGACCGTGGCCGGCGGGTGGTCGCCCCACAGGAAATCGCTCATCTGCGTGTCGGAGACGGCACCGTTGTCGGCGAGCAGCAACGCTCCGGCATTGGGAATCCACACCCGCACGGCCAAAGCGTTTGACATATGACCCAGCCCGCCTCGACGGGGGAAATATCACGTGAACCGCTCAGGGCGTACCGTCGCCGTATGCCTCCGATCGGGGCAGCCCGGGACACCGCTCGCCGGAACCGCCCAGGGACCCGGACGAAGCGCCGGCGGGTGCGCAACCACGGGACCACACCCCTCCGCCGACCCCCCTCACCGAGCGGTTCAGGGACGATCAGCGAGACTTGACGGTATGAACGACGAGCCCGACGACCGGACCAGCTTCGCCGACCTCGGGTTGCGCCCCGAACTCCTCCGGGCGCTGTCCGGCCTCGGCTACGAGGAGCCCACCCCCATCCAGCGTGAAGCGATCCCGCCGTTGAGCGCGGGCCGTGACCTGCTCGGACAGGCCGCCACCGGCACCGGCAAGACGGCCGCGTTCGCGCTGCCCATACTGGAGCGGATGGCGGGCGGTGAACGGGACCGGCGGACGCCGTTCGCGTTGGTGCTGGTGCCGACGCGGGAACTGGCGGTGCAGGTGTCCGAGGCCGTGCACCGGTACGGCCGGGAGTTGGGCGCGCGGGTGCTGCCGATCTACGGCGGCCAGCCGATCGGGCGGCAGCTGCGGGTGCTGGAGCAGGGCGTGGACGTCGTCGTGGCCACGCCGGGCCGTGCGGTGGACCACCTCAACCGGGGCACGCTGAAGCTGGAGCAACTGGACATCGTCGTGCTGGACGAGGCCGACGAGATGCTGGACATGGGCTTCGCCGAGGACCTGGACACGATCCTGGCCGAGACGCCGTCGGAGCGGCAGACCGTGCTGTTCTCCGCGACCATGCCCGGCCGCATCGACCGGCTGGCCCGCCAGCACCTGTCCGACCCGGTGCGCATCACCATCGGCCGTGAGCAGGCCGAACCGGGTGAGGCGCCGCGCGTGCGGCAGAGCGCGTACGTCGTGCCGCGCGCGCACAAGCCGGCCGCGCTGGGGCGGGTGCTGGACGTCGAGGCGCCCACGGCGGCGATCGTGTTCTGCCGCACCCGGGACGAGGTGGACCAGCTCACCGAGACGCTCAACGGTCGCGGTTACCGGGCGGAGTCGCTGCACGGCGGCATCAGCCAGGAGCAGCGCGACCGGGTGATGGCGCGGCTGCGCAACGGCACGGCGGACCTGCTCGTGGCCACCGACGTGGCGGCCCGCGGCCTGGACGTCGAACAGCTGACGCACGTGGTGAACTACAACGTGCCGTCCGCGCCGGAGTCGTACGTGCACCGCATCGGCCGGGTCGGGCGGGCGGGCCGCGAGGGCGTGGCGATCACCCTGGCCGAGCCGCGCGAGCACGGCATGCTCAAGACCATCGAGCGCGTCACCAAGCAGCGCATCCAGGTGGAGAAGGTACCCACGATCGCGGACCTGCGGGCGCGCAAGCTGGAGCTGACCCGGGCCGCGCTGCACGAGAGCCTGCTGGAGGACGACCTGGAGAGCTTCCGGGTCGTGGTGGAGACGCTGACCGACCAGTTCGACGTCATGGAGGTGGCGCTGGCGGCCGTCAAGCTGGCGCACGAGGCCACCGGCGCGGCGGCGGACGAGGAGGAGATCCCGGAGTACGTGCCGCGGTCCGGTACCGGCGAGCGCCGGGGCCGCGACGGTGGCGGCGACCGGGGTGCGCCGCGCCGTCCGCGCCGCCCGTCCGCGGGCATGACCAGGCTGTTCGTCGGCGCGGGCCGCAGCTCGGGCATCCGGCCGCAGGACCTGGTCGGCGCGATCGCCGGCGAGGCGCGCCTCAACGGCCGCGACATCGGCGCGATCGAGATCGCCGACCGGTTCTCGCTGGTGGAGGTGCCGGACTCGGCCGCGCAGCAGGTCATCGCGTCACTGCGGGGCGCGACCATCAAGGGCCGGAAGGTCACCGTGCGGCGGGAGCGCGACGACCCGCGCTGAGCGTCCGCCCTACGAACCGCGCTGGTTCGTAGGGCGGCCCGCGGGTGTCTGCACGGGGTGGTCGACCGGCGCCGAGAGGTCCACGCCCCGCCACGGCTCGCGGCGGGCCTCGACCTCGTCGCCCCAGTGCCGGACGCCGGTCCAGCCGGGGTCGCCGGTGGTGCAGAAGTCGACCCACGCCTTGAGCATGCGCCGGGAGAGCGCGCGCTCGTCGTCACCGGCAGGCCCGCCGATCAGGAAATCGGCACCGGCGAGGTTGCCGAACGAGAACGGCACGTCGGCCGTGTGCCAGGCGGGTGGCCGGGTGAACCGCGCCAGGAACGCCCGGCTGTTCGCCTCGGCCAGCCTGGTGGTGGGCTCGGCGAACACGAAGTCGCCGGCGAGCCGCACGTGCGCGTCCTCGAAGTGCTCGTAGGCGGCCACGACGTGGTCCGGGATGCCCCAGTCGCGGCCGAACGCGCGCAGGTCGGCCGGCGGCCGGAACGTGCCCACCGCGTCGAACAGCGCGTACTCGACGTCCGTGTGGCACAGCAGGGCGTCGACCTCCACCGCGGGCAGCGCGTCGGCGATCGGCCCGAACAGCACCGGGTCGTAGCTCAACGGCCCGGTGCGCTGCGCGGCGGCGAGCGCGTCGGCCGACGCCACGGTCGACTCCGGCGTGGCGGTGTCGATCCACTCCGCGACCCGGCGCGCGAACCCCCGCGCGTAGCACCGGTTCGGCACGCTGTGCGCGATCACCCGGCGCACCGGCTCCCACGCGGCCAGGAACAACGCCGACGCGGCGCCCGCCGACTGCCCGCCGACGGTGACGTTGTCGGGATCGCCGCCGAACTCCGCGATGTTGTCCCGCACCCACCGCAGCGCGGCCCGCTGGTCGAGCAACCCCCGGTTGTCCGGCTGCCCCTCCACGTGCCCGAACCCCTCGAACCCGAGCCGGTAGTTGCACGTCACCACGACCAGCCCGGCGCGGGCGAGCGCGGTGCCGTCGTAGTCGGGCTGGGCCGACGAGCCGAACGTGTAAGCCCCGCCGTGCACGTAGAACAGCACCGGCCACGGACCGTCCGAAGTGGACGGTACCCACACGTTGAGGGTCAGCACGTCCTCGTCGCCCGGCCGCCACACCGGGGCACCGGGCAGCCGGGCGGACTGCGGCGCGATCGGCCCGAACTCCAGGCAGTCGCCCGCGAAGTCGGTCAGCACGGGTGCGGCGAACCGCCGTGCCGCGCCGAACGGCGGCTCCGCGTACCGCAGGCCGAGGAAGGCGTCCACTTCGGCGTCGACCGCGCGCCCCTTGACCTGTCCACGTCGTGTCATCAGCGCCTACTCTGCCACGATGGGTGATCCGCTGAACGCTCGAGAGGACGCCGCCGAGGCGTTGGGGATGGTCGCGCGCGCCGCCGGGCCGTACCTCGACGCGCTGCCGCACCTGCCGGTGCGCGACGCCACGCACGCCCACCTGGTCGAGGACCTCGACGGACCGCTGCCGGACGCCGGTGACGGCACCATCGCCGCCGTCGCGGACCTGCTGCGGATCGGGACGCGGGCCGCCACGCACTCGTCCGGGCCGCGGTTCTTCCACTTCGTGGTCGGTGGCGCGACACCGGCCGCGCAGGCGGCGGACTGGGTGACGTCGCTGCTGGACCAGGCCGCCGGGCTGTGGCTGACCTCGCCGCTCGCCGCGCGGGCCGAGACGGTCGTGCTGCGGTGGTTGAAGGAGCTGTTCGGGCTGCCCGAGTCGCACGGCGCGGTGCTCACCACGAGCGCGACGGCCGCGAACCTGACCGGGCTGGCGTGCGCGCGGCACTGGTGGGCCGGGCGGCACGGGGTGGACGTGACCGCGGACGGCCTGGTGGGGCTGCCGCGGATGCCGGTGTTCTCCAGCGGGTACGTGCACCCGAGCAGCCGCAAGGCGCTGCAGCTGCTGGGTCTTGGCCGGGACGTGGTGCGCACGCTGACCCGTGACGACGCGGGCCGGCTCGACGTCGAGGCCCTGGACCGCGAACTGGCGTCGTCGGGGCCGGCGGTGCTGATCGGCAACGCGGGTGAGGTCAACGGCGGCGACTACGACCCGTTGGGCGAGATGGCGGACCTGGCCGAGCGGCACGGGGCGTGGCTGCACGTGGACGGGGCGTTCGGCCTGTTCGCCGCCCTGTCACCGCGCACGGCCGGGCTGGTGCGCGGCGTGGAGCGTGCCGACTCGGTGGCCGCCGACGGCCACAAGTGGCTCAACGTGCCCTACGAGAGCGGTTTCGCGTTCGTGCGGGACCGGTCGGCGCTGGGTCGTGCGTTCGGCACCTGGAACGCCCCCTACCTGCCCGAACCGGACGACGAGTTCGTCAACTACAACAACCTGGGCCCGGAGTCCTCCCGCCGCGCCCGCGCGTTCCCGATCTGGGCCACGCTGCGCGCCTACGGCCGCGACGGCCACCGCGCGATGGTCGAACGCCACCAAGACCTGGCGCTGCGCCTGGGCCGCCGCATCGCCGAATCCCCCGACCTCGAACTACTGGCCCCGATCACCGCCTTCATCGTCTGCTTCCGCTACCGCCCACCGGCCGCACCGGAAGCAACCCTCGACGACCTCAACCGCGCCCTGGGCGAAGCCCTGATCGAAGACGGCCGCGTCTACGCGGGCACCACGACCTACCGGGGCATGGTCGCCCTGCGCCCGGCGATCGTGAACTGGCGGACCACGGAGGAGGACGTCGACCTCCTTTCCTCCGTGGTCCGCGAACTCGGTGCCCGCCTGCTCACCAGCGCCGACTGACGACGTCGCCGATCCCGGTGTGTCGAGCAGTCAGCACCGGGATGCCGTGAGAAACTCCTCGTGCGTCATGTTCTTCAGGTGGTATCGAACCTTTCCCTCGGCCAGGTCCTCCAGGGAAAACCCCGTACCGGTGGTGATCCTGTCCCAGGCGACCTCGAGGTAGAGCCGCCGGCCGGGCTCGGGCTCGCGCCACTCGACCACTTCCTCGGCGCCTGGCGGAACTTCACCGACGACGTACGTGCGCGCCGTCGAAGGTGACTCGAAGTCGATCCGCCACAGCCGGGGGTCACGATCGTCCAGCAACCCCTCCCCGTCCGGCGCGATCACCTCGATCCTGTCCACCGCCCGCTTCTCGCACCGGGTGTCGATGATCTCCACTGCTCCGGAGTCGTTGAGCCGGATGGCGAACGGGGCATGCGGCGAACACGCCACCGCGGTGGCGCCGACAAGGGCGAGGCACAGCCCGAGGACAAGTCGCCCGGTCAGCACTGGCCACCCTCATCGGCTACGCCCGCCATCAACACGAGTCCGGCCCCGACTCGGGACCGATGTAGATCTCGCTCCCATCCGAACGCCAAGCCCTGGTGTACCCACCGGTCGGTGCGGCCACGACGAAGTTGTCCGCCTCAAGGGACACCATGCCGTCCTCGTGCCGCGCGAACCACTCCACGACGATGGTCTCCCCTGGCTGCAGCGGGAACTCCTCGGCAGTCGGCTCGAACGCCACCACTATCCGCCGGTCGGCGCGAATCACGAAACGCATGTTCGCCCTCACAAGTTGTCGACGTAGTACTGCATGAGGTCCGCCCTCGACTTGGCACTGGGATTGACCCGCTCGGGGTTATCGGGGAACTTTGCCGCGGACCGATTGTGGATGCTCTGGTAGAAGTTGCGCCAATGTACCGCATCGTCCTTGGTCAGGCCGATTTCCCTCATCTTGGCCAACTGTTCCGGAGTCTTCAGCTTGCTCGCGTCCGCCAGGCTCCGTCCACCCCACACCACCTCACCGTATGCGCTGCGGCTCGGGAAGCCCGTCCTGCTCCACGTCTCGTCGAGGACTTCCACACTGGGGACTTCGCACGGTCCGGTGTTGTGGACCAGCACCGGAGTCCCACCTGCCAGCACGTAATACGTGTGGATGGTGGCGATCGTGAGGTTGAAGGTGCGCAGGTCCGCCTTGTAGTGGCGCAGGTCGGCGATCACCGCGCGACCGTTGCCGGGCGTGTTGAGCTGGTCGCCGACCTCCAGCTCGGCCGCGTCGGTCCACTCGTCACCGACGGCCTCGTAGAACGGGTGGTGGGCCGTGGAGTGAATTGTCTTCGGGCCGTCCGGGGTCGCCACGGTCACGTCGACGTAGTCCTTGTCGGCATCGGTGATGATGACGGCCAGGACCTCGTGCGTCTCGGTCTGCTCGCTTTCCGGTTCGCTGTTGGCGACCTGGTCACCGATGACGATCTGGTCGATGCGCTTGGTGGAGCCGTCGGCCATCAGCACCAAGGTGTCCCCGGTGAAGCTGTTGACGCACCTGCCGCCCTTCGGCGCGGTTCTGGTGCCCCTCGTCCCGACACCGGCACCGACGAAGCCGGACATGTTCATCAGGGCGTCGGTGTACATCTGCATCACGATCTGCTCGGCGTTGTCCTCGCCGGCGCACTCCCTCGCGTTCTCGAGGCAGTACGTGGCCGCGATCGTCTTCGCCTTGGCGACGTCGGCGTTAGGGCCTTGCAGGTAGATCCAGGCCACCTGGCAGCCCTTGCGGCCGAAGCAGGCGTGGTGCCCATCGCCCATGTCGTTGTTCCAGAAGCCCGTGCGCTGGGCGTACATCGCGTACCACACCGAGATCAACCGGTTGGGGTCGTCGGTCTCGGGTGAGTAGACCGCGGTCCACTGCTCTTCCAGTGTGGGTTCCGACGGGGTCGACGGGTTCGAGCCGGACCGGTCGTAGCCCAGCCCGCCCTTGCCGTGGCGACCGCATTCGCCGTCGGGGCACATCCACGTCGCGAGACCGGTCGGGTCGCTCAGCGTGACCGGGTTGTTGTCGGCGTAGGCGTAGCCGTTCCACTGCTGGGGGTTGTTCTCGTCCAGCAACGGGTCTACGGAGGTGAACCGGCCCAGCGCCGGGTCGTATTCGCGGGCGCCGAGGTGCACGGTGCCGCCGGGGTCTTGCACGCCACCGATGAACCCGTGCCGGTCGGGCCAGGAGCCGGGTAGTGGGCCGCGGGCGACGCCGAAGGGGTCCTGGTAGCGCTTGGTGACGGCGAGGGTGGCGGCGTCGACGGCGCGGAGTGCGGTGCCCTGGTGGTCTTCGACGGTCCAGGTGAGCTTGCCCGCGGTGCGGCGGGCGACGTTCTCGCCGCCGTGGGTGTAGTAGCGGGTGCCGGTGGCCGTGGTGGAGCCGGTCGGGACGAACAGCTCCACGTCGACCAGGTACAGGGTGGTGCCCGCGGCCTCCTTGGAGATCAGCCGGTTGCCGTCGGCGTCGTAGAGGTAGGTCGACTCCTTGTCGGTGGCCGTGTCCTTGTCGACCGCGACGCGGCCTTCCTGGTCGTGCCTGAGCTCGTGGCCGGGTCGGGCCTCGGTGCTGCCCATCGCGTTGTAGCCGTAGGTCGCGGTGGACTTGGAGCCGTCGGGGTTCGTGGTGGTCGTGGAGGTGACGGCGTGCGGCCGGGGCTGGCCGGGCTCCGGGTAGGCGAATTCGGTGACGGTGTCGCCGGCGGTGGTGTGCTTGGTCTGCTTCTTGCGGTTGCCGGTGGTGTCGTAGGTCCAGTCCGTCCAGTACGGGGCGGGGCCGCCGAGTCCGGTCACCGACGGTGCGACCGAGCAGTTGCCCGACGACGGGGTCCACGCCGAGGTCAGGCGGCGCAGGTAGTCGTAGCCGAAGCACTGGTTGTCGGGGACGGCCGTCGAGGTGTCGTCCACCTCGGTGACGTCGCCGACCTGGTTGTAGGTGTAGGCGCGGTTGATGACGTACTGGTCGGTGGTGGTGGCACGGACGGCCAGGGTCGAGGTGAGCCTGGCGGTGAAGTCGTCGTACGTGTGCGTGGTCGAGACCTGCTTGGGGTCGTCGGCGTCGGCGAAGTTCGTCCGCAGCACCTGACCGAACGGGTTGTAGGTGGTCAGGGACACCAGTTTGGTGCCGGCGCTGCCGCTGGTGGCGTAGGACTCGGTGGGCATGCCCAGCGCGTCGTAGTCGCGGTAGATCGTCTCCGCGGGCAGGCCGCCGACGCCGGGTGAGCTGACCCGGGCGACGGCGCCGCTGTTGGGGTCGTAGGCGACGGTGAACGAGTACGAGCCGCCGATGCCGGTCTCGCTGGTGGGGATCACCACGGTCGTGCCGGTCGGCCTGCCCGCGGTGTCGTAACCGGAGACCTCCCGGACGTAGGCCTTGCCGCCCGAGAACCGCACCGAGCTGGTCGGCTTGCCCTTGAGCTTGCTGTCGTACACCCAGGTGGCGAGCCTCAGACCCGAGGTGGTGGTGTCGAACATGCCGGTCTTGCGGCCGAGTTTGTCGTAGGTGAACGTGAGGGTCTTGTTCCGGGCGTCGGTGGTCGTCAGGATCTGACCGGCCGCGTCGTAGGTGGTCCTGCTGGTGCCGGAGTCGGGGTCGGTCTGGGACACCTTGCGGCCGAGCAGGTCGTACTCGTGGGTCCAGGTGTTGGCGCCGGTGCTGTCCTTGATCGTGTGCAGCTGTCCGGCGCGGTGGTAGGTGTAGGTGGTCGTGTCGGCGGGGTCGGTCGGTCCGGTGTGCGCGCGGTCCTTGAACTGCTGGGTCATCACCTTCTGCCCCAGCCCGTTGCTGATGACCGCCGACGCGGTGCCGCCCAGCGGCGGGACGGTGGTGACGCGGTCTCCGTCGTAGGTCGTGCTGGTGCGCCACTGCTCGAAGCCGTCGCGCAGCGACAGCACCGCGGTCGCCCGGCCGGCCGAGTCGTAGCGGGTCTCCGTGGTGCGCGGCACCGCGTTGTCCTGCACGACGTGCAGTGACGTCGACGGTGCGGCGCTGTTCCAGTACGGCCCGTGGGTCTTCCACACGCGGCCCTGCGAGTCGTGCAGGACGTCCTCGACCACCCGGCCACCCTGTGCGTACGAGGTGGGCGACTGGGTCTGCACGGTCCGGCCCAGGCCGTCGACCAACTCGTAAGAGGTCGCGTACAGCCCGGAGGCCAACAACCGTTGGGACGCCACGACGCTCGGCGAGCCGGTGTTCACGGCGTACTCGAACTTGGCGTCCGCCGGCGCGTTCGCGGCCTTGCTGTGACCGGGCTTCCAGACGGCGGTGATCCGGCCCAGCGGGTCGTGGGTGACGTCGGTCCGCAGCCCGCCCTGGTCGATGTCGCCCGTCACCAGGCCCGTGGCGGGGTTGATCTCCTCGGTCGTGGTGAGCGCGGTCGGCACGCCGGCGATGACGACCTGCGGTGACGTGGTGACCACCTTGGTCACCGGGCTGCCGGTGGCCGGGGTGTAGCTGATGGTGGTGGTCCGGTTGAGCGCGTCGGTGGTGGTCAGCGCCCGGCCGTAGACCGTGTCGTAGGTGGTCTTGGCGGACGGGGTCTGGTAGACCTCCGCGCCACCGGCGGGCCACTCGGCGAGGGTGTGGGCCTCGGTCACGTCGCCACGGGTCGGTGCCGCGCCGAACGCCTGGCCGTCGTAGAGCTTGCGCGCCGACGAGATGATGTTGGCGCTGGTCGGCGGGTTGTCGTCGGCACAGGGCCCGGACACCGTCCGCGCCGAGTCGGGGTAGTTCAGCATCCAGGCGCCGGTGTTCTGCGCATAGGTGGTGCGTGCGCAGCTGGTCTGGCTCGGGTCGTCGATGTCACCCTCGGTCTGCACCGAGGTCACCAGACCGTGGCCGTCGTAGGTCGTGGTGGTGCGGGAGGTGCGCCACTTGTTCGCCGCGGCCAGCCACACCCGGGAGCGGGATACCGCGTTGGCGGTGTAGAAGGCTTGGACGCCGTTGACGTCGGTGGCGGTCGCGGCGGAGGACCACGGGTCGTTCACCACGGTCTTGATCACCTGGTCGCCCAGGTAGGTCAGGGTTTCCCGGGCGACGCCCGCGTACTGCTTGGAGTCGGTGACGGACTCGCCGAGGGAGTTGGTCACCGACACCGAACGGGTGCCGCCGCCGGGGGCGACGTCGCCGTCCATGCCGCGCAGGTACAGCGTCTCGGTCACCGTCCGCGGGCCGGACGGGTCGTCCGGGTTGCCCAGGGTGGTCTTGACCTTGCCGTAGCCGCGCCACTGCGACCAGGTGCGGTGCTCGGGCTTGGCGAAGAAGTCCTCGTCGTAGTGCCAGGCGCCGCCGTCGAGGTAGTCGTAGTGGGTGCGGGTCTGCTTGCCCAGCGTCGTGCGGCCGTCGACGTGCACGTCGGTGACCACGTACTTGTTGAACCAGTCCAGCACCGGGTCCGTGGCACCCGGCGGCGTCCAGTAGACCGGGTAGCAGCGGGTGGTGTTGGTGGCCGGGTCGGGGGTGCCTGCCTGGCAGTCCGGGTCGGTGTAGTCGACCGTGGTCACCCCGCCCAGCTCACCGGTGATCGTCGTGATCCGGTACCGCGACAGGCTGGTGTAGTCTTGGTGCGCGCGGGTGCGGTTGGACTTCGAGGTGCCGCCGAACGTGGTCGGCGGCAGGGAGGCCGACCCTCCGACCAGGCCGGTGCGGGTGACGCTCTCCAGCCACAGCGGCGGGTTGCCACCGTCACCGGTCACCGGGAACGTGTGGTTGAGCGCCCAGCGATCAGCGTCGAGCCAGCCGCCCGCGCCATTGCTGACCTGCGTGGTGATCGTGGTCAGCTTGCGGCGGGTGAAGAACGACGGGGAGACGTTCTCGCACACCGCGCCCGGCGCGCAGATCAGGTCCGCGGGCACGTCCGGCCAGGACGTCGCGGTGGTGTCGTCGAGCTGGGCGGGGTCGCAGGTGACGGCGCCACCGGGCACGCAGCGCTCGGCGGTGTCGAACAGCACCCGCGCGGCCGGCTGCGCGTAGGCGCCACCGGCGTTGGTGTTCAACCCGTACTCCAGCCGCAGCAGGTGACCGCCACGGGTGTAGGTCGTGCCCGCGGTGGTGGTGTTGAGGTTGCGGCCGTAGGCGTTGGTCTCCGGCTGGTAGTAGTACGAGGTGATGTTGCCGCGCGGGTCGACCACGTAGTCCAGGTTCCAGCGCCACGCCTGCGTGCACGACGAGTCCGCGAACGCCGTCGCGTTGCACGGCTCGTCACCGTGGTTGCCGAACACCGTCGTGGTGAACGTCGACTGCGTCTCCGGGTTGCCCGCCACCCAACCGGGCATCCGGTTCAGGCCGAAGAAGTACTGCGTGCCGTCGACCGTCGTGATCTTCCAGTGCTCACCGTCGAGCGCACCGTTCACCGCGCCGTAGAGCCGCTCGACCTTCGAGCCGTCCTCCTGGCGCGGCCGCCACACGTCCGGGTTCGCGGTGTCCTTGACCAGCTGGTTGCTGCGACCGGCCAACGCCATGGTCGCGTTGTCGGTGGCCCAGCACTGGTCACCGGTCTTGGTCTGCCCGTTGTTGCCGCCCAAATCCTCGGCACACGACTTGTAGGACCGCTCGATGAACCCACCCGCCGCGAGCGACCAGCCGTCACCGACCCAGGACGCCTGGTTGTTCGTCGCCGACGTCGCCCCGTCCACCGACCCCGACGAGTACGCCAACGACACCCCCGGCGTCGCACCGCCCAACGCCGCCGGCACCTTGATCGGGTAACTGTAGGAGAAGTCCCCCGCCGAACCACCCGCCGACCACGACCCCGTCGGTGACAACGGCGTGGCCGTGTAGTCGCCCTCACCGCTGCCCGTGTCCGCGGTCGCGGCCAGCACCATCGTGCTCGTCGCCGAGGCCAACGCGACCTCGCCGACCAGCTCCCGGCCCGCACGGTTCACCTGCTCCACCGGCGTACCCACCCGACAGCCGGGCTTGTCCGGAGTGGACAGCACGCAGTCCGGGTAGGACACCAGCCGCAACCGCTGCCCGTAATCACCACCATAAGCGGCGGCGAAACCCGAATAGTCCAACCGGACCGCGAGCGGACCCGACACGTCACCCGACACCGGGCTGATCCGGTACACCGGACCCCGGAAGCCGACCCGGGCGCCGTCCACCGACTCCACCTCGACCCGACCCGACGACCGACCCGCCGCCGCGGCACCGTCCGGTGCACGGCCCGCCTTGCCCCGACCCCGACCGACCTCCAGACCGGTCTCACCCGCGGCAACGGGCGTGGTGCGGGCCGACGCCGCGGCCGGCGCCAGATCCACCACGGCACGACCGGGCCGCGGCAGCCGCACCTGCGGCGGCGCGGTCATCGCCCGCTCGGCCGACTCCGCCCGCGGCACGGGACGGGCCTGGTCACCGGTACCGGGCACCGACCGCGTGTCCTGCAACGCGGGCAGGTCCCAACCCAGACCATGCCAACCCTTCTTCGGCGCGGCGAATGCCGGGATCGGACTCGTCGCGGTCAACAGCACCACGATCGCGACGATGGTGGACTTGGCGAGCACGCCGGCTCTGCGTCTGTTCATGATTCCCGTCTCAACCTGGGTGTGGGAGAACGCGAAGGGTCAGTGGACGATGCCGAACAACGTGCCCGGGTCGTCGGCGGTGCGGTCGCCCTTGATCTGGTCGACCGTGCGCACGCCGGAGTGGACGCGCACGCCCGCGACCCCGCCCTGCCACAGGTCGACCTGGTTGCCGCCCCACAGGCTGCGGCCCACGACCAGCGGGCCCGCGCCGAAGTGGAAGCCCGTCGCGTCGACGCAGCCGCTCGCGCCGTCCTGCGGTTCGCCGTTGACGAACAGGCAGACCTTGCCGGTCACCGTGTCGAGGGTCGCCGCGAGGTGCGTCCACGCGCCGGGCACGGCCGCCGCGTCGCTGTACGCCGTGCGCATGCAGTTCGCCGTGGTCCGGTCGCACGACACCGCGAACGCCCACCGGCCCTGCGCTTCGCCCGAACCCCGGCGGAAGCCCAGCATGAACGAGCTGTTGGTCGTGTCGTCCTGGCCCACCGCGGTCCGCGCACCCACCGCGTCCGAGTCGGTCTTCACCCACGCGGACACGGTGTACGAGCGGTCGGTGCGGAAGTCACGCGGGCGCGGCAGGGTGATGGCGGTGCCCGACGCGCCCGACAGCGACACGTTCGCCGCACCGTCGCCCGCGACGAGTGACGCCCCACCGGTGGCGGTGCCCGCGGTGTGTCCGTTGATGTTCCAGACGCTGTCCACGTAGGACAGTCCGGCCAGCGCGGCGACCTGACTCGCGGTCAACGCCTGCTGCCACAACTGCACCGAGTCGATGACGCCCCGCATCGAGCCCACGAGCGGACCGAAGTTGTACGTGCCGACGGTGACCGGTCCGGAGGCGTTCCACGGCGTGCCGGCGAACGACCGCGTGCCCATCAGCTTGCCGTCCACGTAGAGCTGGATGCGCTTGGACTCGTTGTTGTAGACACCCGTCACCAGCGTCCACACGCCGGCGGCCGTGACCGTGTTGCTCCGGAACGCCCAGTCAGTGACCGCACCCGTGGCGTCCGACCGGTTCAGGCCGAAGATCCAGGCGTTGACGTCCGGCGAGTAGCGGATGGCGAAGCCGGGCACGTTCTGGCCCGACTGCCCCGCCACGGCGTAGTAGCCGTTGAGGTCGTCCAGCTTGACCCACGCGGACACCGTGAACGACTGCGAGGTGTTCACCGCGGGCCCGGTCGAGTAGCTGTAACTGTCCTCGGTGCCGTTGTAGTACAGGGCGCTGCCGGACTTGCCGGGCACCCACGACGTCGCCTCCGTGGTGATCAGGTTGTTCGCGTACCCGGCGCCGTTGTTGCTGGAATCGGCCGCGGTGGTGCCCGCGTTCTCGTCGAACTTCCAGTACCCCTCCAGCGACTTCACCGGAGCGGCCACGTAGGGCGGGTTGAACTCGTCACCGGTCGCGCCGGTGGCCAGCAGCTCGGTCGCACCCTCGGCCAGTCCCAGGTTCGCCCGCGGCGCGGACGCGGTGGCGAGGTCGTGCGCGTCCTGCGCGGACAGCACCCGCTGCCACGCCTGCACGTCGTCCACCTGGCCCGGGAAGTGGTCGGCGCGCAAGCCGTCCCACTTCGCCGCACCGATGACGAACGGTCCGCCCGCGTTCCACAGCGGAGTCGCCAGGACCTTAGACCCGGCGGGCTTGCCGTCCACGTACAGCGACAACTGCCTGCTGTTCGCGTCGTAGGTGCCGATCAGGTGGGTCCACCTGTTGACCATCACCGCCGCGGCGTTGTCGCCGGAGGTCACGCGGTTCGGGGTGTCGGTGACCGCGTCGGTGTCGGTCGTGCTCATCGACCACTTGCCCACGTCCGCGGAGTACTGCAGGAAGAAGCCGCTGACCGAGTTGCCGTCCTGGGACAGCACCGTGTAGTAGCCACCGGTCTGCTGCAGGTACGCCCACGTCGCGACGCTGAACGACTTGCTGGTGTCCAACACCGGCCCGGTCGTGGACAGGAAGCCGTTCGGCCTGATGTTGATCCCGCCCTTGACGCCGTCCTTCGCGCCGAACGCGTCGGCCTGGGTCCAGGCGTTGCCCCGGCTGTACCCGATGGCCCACCCGGCCTCGGTCAGCGTGGCCGGGTGCGCGGTCTCGCCCGGGTTGAGCACGGCGACGTTGTCCGACGCCGTGGTGCCCGCCGTGTCGTCCAACGCCCAGGCGCCCTTGAGGAACTTCGCCGACGTCAACGGCAACACCGTGTAACCGCACGCGGTGTTCGGCGCGGCACCCACGACGACCAGCGGACTGACGCAGGTGCTGTCCGGGCCCGGTGTACCCGCCTTGTTCACCGCCCGCACCCTCAGCAGGTTCTGCTGCGCGTTGAGCGCGGTGGTCGACAGCGACGCGACCGCCCACGACCCGCCGTCGGTACTGACGGCCCTGGTCGCGGGCACGCTCGGCGAGCCCTGCGTGGACGGCACGCTGCCGTCGGTGGTGTAGACGAACCGGTCGATGTCGAACAGGCCCGGGGTCGCCGGCTGCACGCTGATGGCGAAGGTCGCGGTGTCACTCTGGTTGACCGGGGTGTTCGTGGCCCGCACGGACGGCGCCAGCGGCACCGTGGTGTTGACGTAGAACTCGCAGTCCCAGTCCCACCGCGGCGAGGACAACGCCCCGTCCGACACCCTCATCGCCCACTTGTAGATGCCGTCCGAGGTGATCCACCCCTCCGGCACCTGCACCTGTGCCAGCGCGGCCTGGTTGGGTCCGGGCGTGCCGATCGTGGACTGCGCCAGCGTGGCCCCGTTGTCGCGGTAGGTGCCCGGCACGTCCGCGCCGTACGGTCCGCCGCTGGTCGCGACCAGCACGTGCAGGACGCCACCGTCCGGATCGGACACCCGGGCCTGCAGCTGCGGCGTGCGGGTGAACACGTACGGCCGGTTCTCACCCTTCACGCACGGCACCGTGCCGTTCTGCATCGCGTGGTCGGTCGGGTTGTTGGGCGTGGAGTTGTAGCGCACCTCCAGGTACGGGTTCAGCCCGAACCGGCGCCACGAGGTCGTGGTGGACTCGCTCTCGCCCTTGAGCAGGAACGTCGTCAGGCCCCAACCGCCCGCGGCCGCCGCCCGCACCGCGTTCGTCGCACCGAACTGCATCGGCACGTTCGGCGCCTTGGACTGGTTCGTCGTGTTCACCGACGACAGCAACGACTCCGACGTACCCGGCACCACCACCCCTCCCGGCTGGTTGTCCCACGTCGTGTTCGCGTCGATCCACCCCGCCAGGTGCAGCTGCGTCGACGTGGCCGTCGGAGCACTCCACCACGAGTAGAGCAACGTCGTGTTCAACGTCGCCCAGTCGACCACCTTGCCGCTCAGCGGACCGGTGTTCATCTGCACGTACGAACGCGATATCCCCGAGGAGTCCGTGTTCTGGTAACCGGCCTTCAGGTCGTTCAGCGCACCGGTGGTCACGTCGAAGTTCTTCGCCCCGGTCATGCCCGGACCGGACTGCACCACCACGTGGTGCGCCTTGCCACAGGAACCGCACGAGTACTCCGGGTCCAGGAACACCGGGTAACGCGTGTCCGGATCGGCCAGGAACGCCTGGTCCGGGACGATGCTCACGCTCCCGTCCGACACCTCGACACTCATCACCGCCCGCCGCGGCTCCCGCCGGTCGTCACCACTGGAGTCCCACATCCGCGTCGCGTCACCGGTGAACACCACCGAACCCGCGCCGTCCACCACCTCAAGACCGGGACTGCCGGCCTTAGCCTTGCGCTCGACCGCCCGCACCCGCGAGTTCTTCGTGTGCGAGCCGAACGTCACCTTGCGCAGCTTCGGATTCTTCGCCGCCTCCGGCGTCTTCACCACCAACACCTCGGAGAACCCGATCACATCCGCCGTGACCCGCAGGTCGACGCCCGGCAGCACTTCCGGGTACGTCGCCGTCGACCCCTCCAGGACCGGCTCCGGCAGATCGGACTCCCAATTCAGCCCCACCTCGGCACCCTGGTGCGCCATCCGCACCAGCGGCCCGCGCGCCTTGGACCCCTTGCCGCCACCGGACAGCGTCAACTCCACCACCGCGGCCTTCGGCGCCACGGACCCGTCCGCACGGCGCTCCAACGTCGTGTCCGCCGCGACCCACCCGCCGTCCCGGCGCACCCGCACCGGACGCTGGTGCTGCCGCCACGTGAACGAACCCTCGGGCGTCGCCCAGAACTCGTCGGTCTCCGACGTCTTTCCCGTGATCCGCACCGGCCGACCCAGCCGCTTCGCCAACTCCTGCGCCGAAGCCTCGTCCACCGCCTCGTCCACCACCGTGGCCGGCACGGGCTCAGGAGCCGCCACCGCCACCGGCTGCACCACGGCCACCCCGACCACCGAAGCCGCGAGCAAAGCCACGAGTCTCTTGCCGCGCGGTCTGTTTCCGCGCACGCCAAACAGAGCCACCACCAGGAACCCCCCGTACCGGGCAACCTGCTGATGGGCTGCCGTCACCGTCCGATCGGGGCAGAACTCTGCCTGACGAACCGGACGTACACACTCGCCCGAACGGCCTAATCCTTGATCGTTGAACCGTTCGGACCATCCACCCGCGCCGCGACCACCGGTGACCCGGACCGCCATACCGGCACTGACCAGGCCTTTTGTCGCATTCACGGTGACCGCGCGTGTCCCGCCGCAGGATGAATTCCCGGTGCGCCGACCGAGCCCGACACCGCGTCGGCCGTAGCATCGGCGGCGTGCGGAACGCGATCACCGACGTGCCGGGCGTGCTGGTCGGGCACGCCACCCGGATCGGCGCCGGCGCGTTGACCGGCACGACGGCCGTGCTGTTCCCACCCGGCACACTGTCCACTGTGGACGTTCGTGGTGGTGCTCCGGCGACCCGGGACACCGCCGCGCTCGACCCGCGCTACGGCGGCCGGGAAGTGCGCGGTGTCGTGCTGACCGGCGGCAGCGCGTACGGGCTGTCCGCGGCCGACGGTGCGGCGCGCGAGCTGGGGTCGTTCGTGCCCGCGGCCGCGCTGTTCGACCTCGGCCGGGGCGGCGACTTCCACGCCTGTCCGGGGCCGGAGGAGGGCGCGGAGGCCGTGCGCCGCGCGGGCGTCGAAGTCGGGCAGGGCAACGTCGGCGCGGGCGCGGGTGCGCTCAACGCCACCGTGAAAGGCGGCCTGGGCACGGCGAGCGTCGCACTGCCCGGTGGCGTGGTGGTCGGCGCGATCGCCGCGCTCAACGCGGTCGGCCCGTCGGTCGACGTCGACACCGGCCTGCCGTTCGCCGCGCCCCTCGGCCTGCCGGGCGAGTTCCCCGCCCACCAGGGCGACGACCTGGCCGCGGCCCGGGTCGAAGGCCACGCGCAACCGTTCAACACGGTCATCGGCGTGGTCGCCACGAACGCCCGCCTGCCGCACCTGTTCGCCCTGGCCGGCGCCGCTCAGGACGGGCTCGCGATCGCGGTCCGCCCGGCGCACGGCCTGACCGACGGCGACACCGCCTTCGCCGCCTCGACCGGCACCCACGACGCCGACGCCGGCGAGGTGCTCGCCGCCGCACGGGCGGTCTTCGCCCGCGCCCTGGTCCACGGCCTGCTCCGGGCGGAGTCCGTCACCACGCCGTGGGGTCACCTCGCGGCCTACCGCGAGCTCTACCCGCGCACCGCGGCCGAGTACCGGGGGAACTGACCCCGCACGAGGTGCGCCGTGGCGCCTTCGGCCTGCCGGACGACCTCAGCGAAGGCCGCTGGTGGGCCGCGACCGGCCCGTCCCGGGGTTGCGGGCGCGTTCGGCGTACGGCACGGACACGTAGCCGACCAGGTCGAGCACGCCGCCGCTGGTGCGGTCCAGTTCGCGGGCGAACGCGAGGATGTGCGCGTCGGCGCGGTCCATCAGCCAGGCCAGCAGCACGACCACCACGTCCGCGAGCAGACCGACCTGGAACGGCATGTCCTCGCGCCTGCCCGCGGTCACCGCGCTGGCGAAGTCGGTCATGCCGCGTTCGGTCAGCTCCAGCGGCCCGGTCTCGATCGCCCGCTTCATCGAGTCCACCACCAGCGGCACGACCGACTTCCACACCTCGCGCGGCGCGACCTCGCAGATCAGGCCACCGGACAGGGCCGCGGTCCACAGCGCCTCCGGGTCGCCCGCCCGGACCGCGCCGACGGCCAGGTGCGGCAGCAGTTCCGCGCCGCGCTCCCACGCGCCCGTGGCGACCAGCTTCTCCACCGCGTGCCGGTAGTGCCCCAACGCCTTGCCGTGCTCGCCGCGCGCGGTCAGCACACCGCCGAGGTCGTCGTGGAACGACGCCACCTCGGCCGCCGCGCCCACCTGCTCGGCCCGGGCCAGCCCCACGGCGGCGTAGTGCTGAGCGGTCTCCAGGTCGCCCCGGTCGCGGTGGCACGCGCCGAGCCGCCGCAACGCGGCCAGCTCCTGCCGGTCGTCACCGAGATCGCGGAACAGCTCCACCGCGCGGGACCCGGCGTCGATCGCCTCGGCCAGGTCGCCGCGTTCGCGGTGCCGGTCGCACTCGGCGAGCTTGAACGCGGCCTGCCGCGCCGGGTCGCCCACCTCCTCGGCCAGGTCGTGGCCCTCGACGGCGTACCGGAGGGAGGTCTCGGGGTCGGCGTCGCCGAGTTCGTCCAGCACGATGATCGACTCCAGCTGCCCGGGTCTGTCCTGTCTGGCCAGGTGTTCGTCGTACGCCAGCCGCGCCGCCTGGCCGGCTTCGTCGGTCCTGCCCTCGTGCATCAGCAGCCTCGCCATCCGCAGCAGGACGGCCGCCCGGTCGCGGCACGCGTCGCCCAAGCCCACACACCGTTCGAAGTCCGCGAGCGCGGCCCCGTATTCCCCACGCCGCTCGGCCCGGTCGCCGGTGAGCTCGAACCTGGTCGCCCAGAGGGGTTCGAGCTCGTCGTCGGGCAGGTCGAGCCCGGTCAGCAGCGCGTCGACCCGGTCGACCAGGTCGGCGGCCCGCTCGTCGTCGGTTTCCAGTTCCAGCTCGGCCAGCAGCACGTCGGCGTAGGACGGGGTGTCGGCCGCACCGCCCGCCTCGGCGACCTCGCGCAGCGCGGCGATTTCCCGGTGCAGCACGGGCGCCAGCGGCCCGGTGCGGTCGCGTGCGGCGGCGGCCAGCAGCTCGCAGCCGGTCAACGCGGCCTCGGCGTCGGTGGTGGACCGGTCGCGCCGCTCGTCCAGCCTGCCGTTGACCGTGCCGACGTACAGGTAGGCCCGCTCGATACCGCCCGGCGTGCCGGTGTTGACGATGGCCCGCGCGGCGGGTGTCTCCTCGGCGGTGAGGCGGCGCACGACGGTGCGGGCGAACCCGGCGGCCAGGTTCGGCGGGATGGTCCACAGCGTGCCGATGTAGCCGCGGGCGCCGGCGCGGACGAACTCGCGGCCCAGCCCCGTCCACGACCGGCACGAGTTGTTGAACACGATCGGCCGGTGCCTCAGCGTCACCGGCAGGTCCGCGTCGGGCAGCGCGTGCCCGCCGAGCACGATCGCGTCGTCGGCGTCGTGGCAGTTGAAGAACACCAGCTCGACCGGCAGGTCCACGACCAGGCCGCGCAGCACGTCCGGGGAGGCTTCCCGCTCGGTCAGCACGATCGGGTGGGTGTGGTGGCCCGGGGACGTCGTGGTCTCGGGCAGTTCACGGAACGACCCGGAGTCGACCACCAGGCTGAACGCACCGGGCTCGCGCGCCACGCCGGCCCGGTGCAGTTCGGTGAGCACGACCAGCGCCGGGTCGGCCACCACGTGCCCGATCGGCTTGCGCGCCCAGTTCACGTCGGCGGTGTGCACGAACGAGTAGGGCAGGCCGGTGGTGAACGCGGTCAGCCCCCGGTCGCCGACCTCCGCGACGGCCTCGGCGGGCACCTGCGCGGTGACCACCTCCTCGACCGCCGCGTAGGGGTCGTGCCCACCGGTGGACAGGTACCGCCACAGCGCCTCGACGAACCCGATGCCCTTGACCGCGTCACCGATCGCGCCCGCCGCCGCGGTGACCCGCTCCTGCTCCTCGGCCACCACGGCGCGCACCTCGGTCAGGTCCGGGGCGGGCGTGATCACCAGCCGGGCGCCGCGGTGGTGGGCGTACGCGGCGGCCACCAGGTCGTCGGCCTCGCCGGTGCGTTCCACCAGCACGGCCTCGTCGGTGTCGTCCGGGTTGTGCTCGGCGAACGGCACGGGCGGCGCGTCGTCGTCCACGCGCAGCGCCGCGCCGGCGCGCAGGGCGGTGAGCAGGGCGGCGACGAAATCGGCGTCCGGAGCCACGTCGAGGGTGCGTTCGGGTTCGCCGCCGCGCAGCAGCTCCCACGCCTTGCCGGTCAGCCCGACGGGGTCCTCGCACGGCAGGTGCAGGCGTTCGGGCAGGTCACCGAACAGCTCGTGGTCCGGTTCGTCGAGGAACACCACGCGGCGCACGCCCATGGCGTCGAGCAGGTGTGCCACCAACAGGTCGTGCCGGTGGGAGGAGGGATCCTCCGGTCTCAGCGCGATGACGGGCGTGACGCGGTCGGCGGGCAGGCACGAGACCACGACGGCGGCCTCGCGCACTTGGTCCGGGCGGCACACCACGACCGTGTCGCCGACCTCGAACACCGGCTCGCTGATCACCGTGACGTCCAGCTCGGACTCGCCCGCGGGCAGCTGCACGCACACCCCGCCGTCGGCGATCTCGCACGGCGCCGATCCGGACACGTGCAGCGTCACCGCGTCGGGCAGGGCGAACGACACACCGTCGGCGGTCGCGGTGGCGGGCGCGTCCACGGCGAGCCGCCAGCGGGCGGGCGCGGGCAGGTCGAACCGCTGCCGCAGCACCGCGCGCACGTGCCCGTCCCAGGTCTGGTCGACCAGCAGGTCGCGGGCGCCCGCCTCGGCGGTCAGCTCCTCACCCGCGGCGACGGGCGGTTTGCGGTGCACGTCGAGCAGGACGGCACGCAGCAGCCCCGCTTCGAAGCGGAAGCGGATTCCGTGCGGGGCACCGAGGTCCACTGGCTCACGACCCTTGCAAGCGAGGAGAGGAGGCCACCGTGTCGGAGGTGGCGGGCAGAAACTACGCCACCGACGGCCTCACCTGCAGCTAGATCCTCCAGGGAGTCGCGGTTGTTACACCCCGGGCCGTTCGGAGCGGGCCGCGGGCGTCCACCGGGCGCGGCGGTGCCTGCCCGCCGCCTGCACCTGGTCGCGGCCGAGCCGCTTCGCCTCGTACAGCGCCGCGTCCGCCGCCGCGAGCAGCCCGGACACGGTGTCCTCGGCGACCTCCGGCCACACCGCGATACCGATGCTGACCGTGAGACCGGCCACCACGCCGCCGTTGCCGTCGTCCACGAGCACCCGGTGGACCTCCGAGCGCACCCGCTCGGCGATCGCCATCGCTTCGTCGTGGTCCACCCCGGGCAGCAGCACGGCGAACTCCTCGCCGCCGAAGCGGCCCACCGCGTCACCGCGCCGGACCGCGCACTCCAGCGCCGTCGCGATGCGCCGCAGCACGAGGTCGCCGGTCTGGTGGCCGTGCGTGTCGTTGATGTCCTTGAAGTGGTCGACGTCGATCATGAACAGGCCGACCCGCGCACCGGGCGGCTGCTGGCGGGTGCGTTGCAGCTCCAGCGTGGCCTGCAGGTGCCAGGCCTCGGCGTTGAGCAAGCCGGTCTTGGTGTCGGTGCGGGCGGCCAGCTCCAGCTGGTGGATGAGCACGGTGCGGTGCAGGGCGACGGCCGCGACGACCATCGGCAGCGCGAACCCGGGCCACCACGCCACGGCGAGCGCGACGAACCCGCCCAGCGCCAGCTGACCGGCTTCGAGCAGGTTGTCCGCGCCGCTGCCGAGGGCGTCCTTCACCGAGCGCGGCCGGACGGTCAGCAGGATCACCGCGGCCACCAGGGCGGTGTTGACCAGCCACTGCGCCACGCCCGCGCCGACCACGCCGACGAGGTCGAGCGCGCCGCCGGGCTGCCCGGCCCGCAGGTGCTCGCGCAGCCCGGTGAGGCCCGCCACGGTGCTCGCGGCGAGCGTGGCCAGCACCATCATCGACGTGGTGAACACGTTGCGGTGCGGTGGGCGGGAGGCGTCCCAGCGGCCGACGACCCACCAGCGGTGCGCGTACATCAGCACGACGAGCGCGACGGCGAGCGCGGGCGGCAGGACCAGCGCGCCGGCGAGGATCCAGATGCTGCACAGGTCGACGTGCGGCAGGTGGCTGTGGTCGCGCCGGATGCGCTCGATCCAGCGGGAGCAGTGCAGGTGCAGCGCGGCGCAGCCGAGCAGGACGGCGAACGTGGTCCACGAGTCGGCGGGCACGGGCCAGGTGGTGGCGGCGGCGATCGCGAGCACGGCGAGCAGATCAACCGACAGCACGTACACCAGGGCCCGCTTGGGCAGGGACCATAGTGTCCAGCGTCGATCGCCCGACGACGTCGAACGCGCTCTGCCCATGGTTCCTCACGACTGTCTGCCCCGGACTGTCATGGCGTCCGGACGGAGGGTCACAGTAATGGTGACCTGTGTCGCTGTCAGCCGCTACCGGGGTGACGCAAACCACTGGAGGTGATCGATGCGCGACAAGATCTGGTGAAGCCGCAGGTCGGAAGCCGTGTCGAGACGGGAGCGAGGTGTGGTTGTGCGCGACAAGATCTGGTGATCCCCCCTGGTGCCCGACGTTTTCGGACCGCCGCGTCGAGGGGAGGTGCGCCGCCATGCGCGACAAGATCTGGTGAAGACGGGTTCCACGACCGACGGTGAACGACCCCCGAGGCCACGTGCGGGCCGCGGCGAGCACAGCACTCCCGCGGCCGGCGCGGTCGGCCTCAGCCGACCCGTGCCCGGACCAGCCACAGGCACGCGGTCGCGGCACCGAGACCGCTGAGCACCAGCGTCGCGCGCGGGCCGACGGCGTCGCCGAGCAGCCCGCCCACCAGCGCCCCGGCGGGCGCGGCACCCCAGACCGCCGTGCGGATGGTCGCGTTGACCCGCCCGTGCAGCGCGGCGGGTGTCGCCTCGTACCGCACCGGCACCTGGTGCACGTTGTAGACCTGCAGCGCGAACCACATCACCGCCACCGCGCCGATCACGAACTGGTCCACCGCGACCAGCGCCTGCCCGGCGCCGGCGGCCAGGATCGCGACGACCATCGTCCGCCGCCGACCCCAGCGCTCGCCCAGCCGGGGCGCGACGAGTGCGCCGACCAGCCCACCGACCGCACCGACGGACAGCGTCAACCCCGCCTGCGCGGCCGACAGCCCCAACGCCGACACCAGGTGCAGCAGCACCACGACGGTGAAGGCGTTGAACCAGAACACGTGGGTCGCCGTGCACAGCGTGACCCGCCGCAAGCCCTGGTGACCGAACACGGCCCGCACCCCGGCCCACATCCCGGCACCGACCTGCGGCCGTTCGACCACCCGCACCCACAGCACCGTGACCGCCGCGACGAGGAAGCTGACCGCGTCGACCACCAGCGCGCCCGCGGCCGTGATCGCCCCGACCAGCCACCCGCCCAGCGCGGGCCCCGCGACCTGCGCCGTCGCCTGCCCGACCTCCACCGCGCCCTGGGCCCGGGTCAACTGCGCGGCGGGCACCACCATCGGCACCAGCGCCAACCCGGCGACGTCGGCGAACACGGCGAACGTCCCCGCCACCGCCGCCACCGCGGCCAACATCCCCACCGACAGCACACCGAGCCCCGCCGCGACCGGCACCACCGCCAGGGCCACCGCCTGCCCGACCGCGCACACCCCGGCCACCGCCCGTCTGGGCAACCGGTCCACCCACACCCCGGCGGGCAACCCGAACACCAGGTACGGCAGCCGCCCGCACGCGGTCACCACCGCGATCCCCCACGCGCCCGCGCCCAACGTCAGGGCCGCCACCAACGGCACCGCGACCACCGTCACCTGCGACCCGACGAGCGACACGGACTGCCCCGCCCACAACAGCAGGAACGACCGGTTGCGCCACAGCACGCGCGTGTCCTACCTCCAGAACGCGAGAGTCCCACGTTCAGAACGCGCGTGTCCTACGCTCAGAACGCGCGTGTCCTACGTTCACGTACCCCGAGTTCAACGCTCACGGCACCGCGGCCGGTGCGACGCGCGACCACGCGGCCGTGACGGTCAGCGCCAGGACGGTGCCCGCGATGCCCGCCACCGCGATCGCGGTCGTCGCCGAGCCCGTCGCGGACGCCAGCAGGCCGCCCGCCGCGACACCGATGCCCTGCGCCGCGACCAGGCCGCTGCGGGCGAAGCCCAACGCCTGGCCGCGCTGCTCGTCCGGCACCAGGCGGACGAACGTCGCACCCGCCGTCACCTGGTAGGCGCTGAACACGCCGCTCAACGCCAGCAACGCCACCGCACCCACCAGGTTCGGCGCGAACAGGTACCCGACCAGCGGCAACGCGGTGGCCACGGCCAGCAGGCCGAGCAGCCGCACCCGCACCGACGCGGGCAGGAACCGCAGCAGCACCGTGCCCAGCACCATCCCGGCCGGGTCGGCGGCCAGCAGCAGCCCCACCCCCGCCGCACCGGCGCCGACCTCCGCCGAGAACGGCGCGGCCAGCCCTTCCGGCACCACGGTGAACAGCGCCAACCACCCCAGGCCGACCAGCAGCCGCAGCCGCCGGTCCCGCCACACCAGCGCCGCACCCGCCCGGATCCGGACGTGCGCGGCCGGCACGAACGCCGGGGCAGGCCGTTGCCGCAGGCCGAACCTGAGCAGCAAGGCCGACAACGCGAACGTCACCCCGTCCGCGAGCAGCGCCCCGGACGTGCCCAGCCACGCCACCACCAGTCCGCCGCCGACGAAACCCAGCAGCAGCCCGGCCTGGTGCGTGATCAGGTGCACCGACTGGCCCGCCTCGTACTTCTCCCCCAGCACGGACGGCAGCAGCGCGCCCTGCGCGGCGGCGAACGGCGGCTCCGCCAGCTGCGCCACCACCAGCAACGCCGCCACCACCGGCAGCGGCACGCCCGGCACCGCCATCACGGCCAGCAGCACGGCCCGCACCGCGTCCGCGACGACCATCACGGTCCGCCGCGGATACCGGTCGGCCAGCCCCGTCAACAGCACACCGGACACCAGCGCGGGCAGCATCGTCAACGCGTACGTCAACGCCGTCCACGCCGCCGAACCGGTGCGCTGGAACACCAGCACCGACAACGCCACCCGGGCCAACTGGTCGCCGACGGTCGACAGCACGGCCGCCGACCACAGCACCCGGAACTCCGGCACCGCGAACACCGCGCGGAACCCCGTGCCCCCGACCAACTGCTCCCCCGATCCGATTCCGCCGCGACCGATGAGTTTCCCGGGCCAGACCCGTCACACGAGTTGTGCGGCGTGCGACCGGCACGTCACCGTACAAGCCCGGAGGGTGACCATGAGCGAGGTTGCGCAGATGACGGTGGACTTCACGCGGGAGACCGAGCGGTACCGGCACGAGCTGCGCGTGCACTGCTACCGGCTGCTCGGCTCGTTCGACGAGGCCGAGGACCTGGTGCAGGAGACGTTCCTGAAGGCGTGGCGCGCCCGGGACACCTTCGAGGGGCGTTCGTCGTTCCGCGCCTGGCTGTACCGGATCGCCACGAACGCGTGCCTCGACGTGATCGACCGGCGTCCCGCGCAGGCCACCACCGACGAGATGCCGGTGGCCGACGTGCCGTGGCTGCAGCCGTTCCCGGACGCCCTGCTGGACGCCGAGCCGGACGCGGAGGTGGTGGCGCGGGAGACGATCGAGCTGGCGTTCCTGGCCGCGGTGCAGCACCTGCCCGCCAAGCAGCGCGCGGTGCTGGTGCTGCGGGACGTGCTGGGCTGGCCGGCGAGCGAGACGGCGACGCTGCTGGAGGAGACCGTGCCCGCGGTGAACAGCGCGCTGCAACGCGCCCGCGTCACCATGCGCAAGCACCTGCCGCAACGGCGTGCCGACTGGTCGGGCGGGCCGAACCCGCGGGAGAAGGCCGTGATCCGCAAGTTCGTGGAGGCCACCGAGCGCTGCGACCTGGAGCTGATGGCGTCGGCGTTGCGCGCGGACGTCACGTGGACGATGCCGCCGCAGCCGGAGTGGTACCTCGGCCGCGACGCCGTGATCGACCTCTGGGCGCCGGTGATGGTGGGCCCGGAGGCGTTCGGCGAG
Organism: Saccharothrix sp. CB00851; assembly: GCF_001905065.1. Lineage (NCBI taxonomy): Bacteria > Bacillati > Actinomycetota > Actinomycetes > Pseudonocardiales > Pseudonocardiaceae > Saccharothrix > Saccharothrix sp. CB00851. The sequence continues at coordinate 6,734 of NZ_LWLC01000007.1, read as the reverse complement.
TGGAAGGTGCTCGAGACCCGGGCGAACCGGCAGCCCGCGTTCGCGGGCTACGCCCGCAAGCCGGGCGAAGAGCTGTTCAAGCCGGTGGCGATGGACGTGCTGCGCATCGAGGGCGACGAGATCGCGGAGATCATCACGTTCCCGTCCGACCGGTTCCCGCTCTTCGGCCTGCCCGAGTCGCTGTGAGCTTCGACGTCCGGCTGGTGACCGTCACGGGTGAGCACCCCTACGACCCCGACGAGTGGCGGGACGCGCTGGTGATCGTCGTCGGCGGCACGCTCGACCTGGACGGCGAGCTGTTCGCGGAAGGCTCGGTGCTGGCGCTGGCCGGGTTGCCGCTGCGAGTCCTGCGCCGGCACGGCGGGCAGCCCGCCGTGCTGGCCGCGGTCACCCGGTCAGCGCCCGAACACGCTGCGGGCGAAGGTGACGAGGTCGGCGGGCGGCTCGTCGGGGACCTCGACCCGGTAGGGCGGCTCGGGGTCGTACTCGATGAACAGCTGGGTGAAGCGGCCCCGCTCGTCACCCCAGATCCGGCCGACGAGGGTGAGCGCCAGGTCGATCCCGCCGGACACCCCGGCGGCGGTGACCACGGACCCGTCGACCACCACCCGGTCCGTGCTCACCACCGCGCCGCGGGCGGCCAGCTCGTCACGCACCGCCCAGTGCGTGGTCGCGGGCCGGCCGGCCAGGATGCCCGCCTGCGCCAGCAGCGTCGACCCGGTGCACACCGACGTGGTCCAGGTCGCGGTCGGGTGCACCCGCTCCAGCCACGCCGCGACCACACCGTCCGCCAACGCGTCCTCCCACCGGCCCGAACCGGGCACCACGATCAGGTCGGCGCGGTCCAGCTCGGCGAACGTCGTGGTCGGCACGATCGTCAGCCCGGCGTCGGTGACCACCGGTTCGAGTGACTCGGCGACGAAGTGCGAGGTCACCTCCGGTTGGTGGCCCAGCACCTCGTACGGCCCCACCAGGTCCAACGCCGTCATCTTCGGGTAGAGCACGAAAGCCACGTCCACGTCGATCCCCCTCCTATGCCGCACCGGTGGTGCGGAACCTGTCGCGGTAACCGCCCGGCGTCACGCCGAGCACCCGCAGGAAAGCCCGGCGCAACGTCTCCGCCGAACCGAAACCCGTGCGCCGGGCCACGACGTCCAACCCCTCGTCGCCCGACTCCAGCACGTTCGCCGCCGCCTCGACCCGGACCCGTTCCACGTACCGGGCGGGTGAGACGCCGACCCGGCGCGGGAACACGCGGGCGAAGTGCCGTGCGCTCATCGCGGCACGGCGGGCCATCTCCTCGACCGTCCAGCCGGCCGCCGGGTCGTCGGCGATCGCGTCGAGCACGGCCCGCAGCCCCGGCTCCCGCACCGGCGGCACCCGTGACCGCACGCTGAACTGCGACTGCCCGCCGGGACGCTGCAGGAACACCACCATCCAGCGGGCGACCAGCCGGGCCAGCGCGGCGTCGTGGTCGCGTTCCACCAGCGCCAGCGCCAGGTCGATGCCCGCGGTGACGCCGGCGGACGTGACCAGCCGCCCGTCCTGCACGTAGATCGCGTCCGGCACCACGTCCACCGCGGGGTGGTCGGCGGCCAGCCGGTCGCAGTACGCCCAGTGCGTGGTGGCCCGCGCGCCGTCCAGAAACCCGGCCGCCGCCAGCACGAACGCGCCCGTGCAGACGCTGCCGACCCTGCGCGCACCGGCCGCGACCCGCCTCAGGTGGTGCAGCAGCTCGACGTCCCGTGCCGCCTCGGCGAACGTGAACCCGCCGACCACCAGCACCGTGTCCACCGCCCCGGTCACCTCCCGCAAGTCCTCGGCCTCCACCCGCAACCCACCGGTCACCGAGAACCCACCACCGACCGCCGCCAACCGCACCCGGTAACCGCCACGAACACCCGGCCGCCAACCCCTGCCGGCACCGTCGCCCACCTGGTCGAGCCCTCCCGACCGCTCCCCGTGCCCACCGCCGTCGCCCACCCCGCGCGCCCGGTCGACCCCGCCCGACCCGCCGCCTGCCCGATCGGCCGCACAGGCCCGGTTCGCGCCGTCGAACACGTCCGCCGGGCCCGCGATGTCGGTCAGCGCCGCACCGTCGTACCCGACCACCAGCACCTCGCGTTCCACACCGTCCACCCTCTCGGCCACCCGCGGCGGCGGCAACGACCGCCGACCCTCGATTCCCGCCACGCTACGGTCGCGTCCGTGCTGAGGATCGAGATCGACGGCGAGCCGCCCACCACCGACCGGCTGGCGACCGGTCTGCTGGCCAACTACGGGCACTTCACCGCCCTTCAGCTGCGCGACCGCCGCGTCAAGGGCCTCGACCTGCACCTGCGCCGACTCGACCAGGCCAACCGCGAGCTGTACGGCACCCCGCTGCACGGCGACCACGTCCGCACCCTCATCTCCCACGCGCTGGGTGACGTCCGCGACGCGGCCGTGCGGGTCACCGTGTTCGGCCTCGACGCGCCGTCCGTGATGGTCGCGGTGCTCCCGCCGACCGCTCCCCCGACCACGCCGCAACGCCTCATGTCGGTGCCCTACACCCGTCCGCTGCCGCGGGTGAAGCACCTCGGCGGTTTCGGCCAGCTTCACCACCGCAGACGCGCCCAACAGGCCGGTTACGACGACGCGCTGCTCACCGCCGACAGCGTGGTGGTGGAGGGCGCGATCGCCAACATCGGGTTCTTCGACGACACCGGCGGCGTGGTGTGGCCGCGGGCGGACTGGCTGCACGGCATCACCATGCAGTTGCTGGAACGGCAGCTGCCATCGCGCCGGGAGGTGGTGCGGCTGGCCGACGTCGGCCTCTACCGCGGCGCGTTCCTGACCAACTCGATCGGCGTGGTCGGGGTGTCGCGGATCGACGGCGTCGAGTTCACCGTGGACGGCTCGGCGCTCGCCCGCGTCCAAGCCGCCTACGACGCGGTCCCCGCCGACCCGGTTGAGTAGATCCACCGATGCCCGCCACCGCCGGACCGCGGGAACGTGTGCGCGTGATGATCGACGTCCGCGACGGCCAGGTCACCCTCGACTACTCCCCGGACGGCGCGGTCGGTGATCTGCACGCGTTCCCGCGCCTGGTGGTGCGGCCCGCGACCGTCGAGACGACCGAGCCGGTGTACCGGCCGGACTCCACGAACCACGTGTTCGTGCGGCGGATGGGTGAGGTGGAGGTGGTGGCCGTGGTCGCGGACGTGGCGGACGTCTCGGCCGCGCGGGACTTCGTGCTGTCCGTGCGGCCCGCGACCGACGACGAGGTCAAGCGCCTCCTGCCGCGGGCACCCGACCGGCGTGACCGGGACGTGCTCGCCGATTTCGCGCAGGCGTGGCGCGGCTTGTTCTGACCGTCACACCGCGGGCGGGCGGTCCTCGTACGGCGTGGACAGCACCACCGTGGTGCGGGTGGACACGTTCGCCACCTCGCGGATCTGCCTCAGCAGCTCCTCCAACGCGTGCGGTGACGCCACCCGCACCCGCAGCACGTACGACGCGTCACCCGCCACCGAGTAGCACGCCTCGATCTGCGGCAGGTGCTCCAGCCGTTTCGGGTAGTCGTCGGGAGCCGCCGGGTCGATCGGGGTCAGCGAGATGAACGCGGTCAGCGGCAGGCCGATCTCGTCGCCGTCCAGCCGCGCCGCGTAACCGCGGACCACGCCGCGCTGCTCCAGCCGCCGCACCCGCTGGTGCACGGCCGACACGCTCAGCCCGACCCGTTCGGCCAGGTCGGTGAAGCTGCACCGGCCGTCGGCGGCCAGTTCGCGCAGGATCGCCCGGTCTATCGGCTCCAGGTTCGTCACGCGGGCAACACCACCAGCTCGTGCGGTCGGTTGTTGACGCTCTCCACGCCGTCGTCGGTGACGACCACGATGTCCTCGATCCGCGCACCCCACCGCCCGGGCAGGTAGATGCCGGGTTCGACGCTGAACGCCATGCCCGGCTCCAGCGGCAGGTCGTTGCCGGCGACGATGTAGGGGTCCTCGTGCACGTCCAGCCCGATGCCGTGGCCGGTGCGGTGGACGAAGAACTCGCCGAAGCCCGAGTCGGCGATGATGTCGCGGGCAGCGGCGTCGACCGCTTCGCACGTGACGCCGGGCCGGACCGCTTCGACGGCGGCCTTCTGCGCGGCCTGCAGCACCGCGTAGGTCTCCCACACGTCGGCGTCACGCGGTTCGCCGAGCACGTAGTTGCGGGTGGAGTCGGAGTTGTAGCCCTCGGCCACCGGTCCGCCGATGTCGACCACCACCACGTCACCGGCCTCGATCACCCGGTCGGACAAGTCGTGGTGCGGCGACGCGCCGTTCGGGCCGGAGGCGACGATGACGAACTCGGCCAGCGCGTGGCCTTCGGCGACGATCGCCGCGGCGATGTCCGCACCCACCTCGGCCTCCGTGCGGCCGGGGCGCAGCCACTCGGCCATGCGCGCGTGGACGCGGTCGATCGCCGCGCCCGCCTTGCGCAACGCGGCCACTTCGGTGTCGTCCTTGCGCATCCGCAGCTCGCGCAACACCGGCCCGGCGAGCACCTGGTCGCCACCGACGGTGTCGCGCAACCGCAACGTGTGCAGCGCGGGCATCATGTCGGACACCGCGGTCCGAGTCCCCTTCAACGCCCGCTTGACCAGCGCGTACGGATCTTCGCCGTCCACCCAGGTGGCCACTTCGACACCGAGCTCGTCGGTGGGGATTCCCGCGTACCCGGGGTGCTCCAGCTTGGGCACCACCAACACGGGCACCCCGCCGACCGGCAACACCAAGCAGGTCAACCGCTCGAACGACGTGCCGCCCGCGCCGAGGAGGTAGCGCAGATCCGAACCGGGCGCGATGAGCAACGCGTCAACGCCCGCGATGGAGGCGGCAGCGGTAGCCCGGTCGAGGCGCGCGCGCAGGGCGTCCACGTCGACGGGCCCAACTTGGGTCGACATGGGAGGAAGCCTAGTGGTGCGCAGCCCGTCCCACGCCACAAGCCACCGCACCACCAGCCCACTTCCCCAACCGAGTGATCACCCCACCCCAACCAGCCCTTATCCGACCACCACTTCCACCAACGGGTGAACCTCAAAACTCGAACCTGAAATAACACCGTTTTTACAGCACTCAAACGTCGGTTGAAACAACGAGGCCGCCCTCAACCACCTCCCCTGCCCGAACCCACCACCCACACCCCACCCTGCCCGCCACCCGACCCCAGCACCCGGCACCCGGCACCCGGCACCCGGCACCCCGAAGGCTGCCGCCCTCCAAGGTTTGACCCCAGGGCTTGACCCGGGATGGGGAAGTTATCCACAGGTCCGGACGGAGCGATCGGCGATGTCGGACCTCTCTGGCAAGCTGTCCCAGGTGAGCAACCCGCTGGTCCTGATGGACGCCGCCAGCCTGTACTTCCGGGCGTTCTACGCGCTGCCCGAGTCGATGACCGCGCCGGACGGCACACCGGTCAACGCGGTGCGCGGGTTCGTCGACACGATCGCGAAGGTCATCACCGACCGGAAGGCGAGCCGCCTGGTGGCCTGCATGGACGCCGACTGGCGCCCGGAGTTCCGCGTCGCCGCGCTCCCGTCGTACAAGGCGCACCGCGTCGCCGAGGGTGGCGTCGACGGCGAGGAGGAAGTGCCCGACACCCTCACACCCCAGGTGCCGATCATCCTGGACGTGCTGGACGCCGTCGGCATCGCCACCGCCGAGGCCGCCGGCTACGAGGCCGACGACGTCATCGGCACCCTCGCCGCCCGCGAGACCACCGACCCGGTCGAGGTGATCACCGGCGACCGCGACCTGTTCCAGGTCGTGCGCGACGAGCCGACCCCGGTGCGAGTCCTGTACCTCGGTCGCGGCTGGGCGAAGGCCGAGCTGCTCGGGCCGCAGGAGCTGGCCGCCAAGTACGCCCTGCCGGTGCACGACGCCGGCCGCGCGTACGCCGGGATGGCCGTGCTGCGCGGCGACCCGTCGGACGGCCTGCCCGGCGTGGCCGGCATCGGCGAGAAGACGGCGGCCAAGCTGATCAGCGAGTTCGGCTCGCTGCAGGCCGTCCTCGACGCCGTGCACGACCCCCGCGACCGCAAACTCACCACTCGCGCCCGCACCGCGCTGCTCAACGCCCAGGACTACCTCGCCGTCGCGCCGACCGTGGTCAACGTGGCGACCGACGCAAAGATCGTCATGGACCGCCCGGACGTCGTCCCCGCGGCACCCGCCGACCCGGAGCGGGTCGCCGAACTGACGCGTCGTTGGGGCCTGGGCAGCTCGCTGCCAAGGCTGCTGTCGGCGCTGGAACGCCGCTAGTCCGATCTAGCCGCCACCGAACCCACGGCGACGGGAAGCCGATGGACACCAGGCGAAGGTGGGTGGTGGACGCCTGTCGACGACTTACGGCAGCGCGCGACGGGCCCTGGCACGGACGAGCAGCAGGCCGTGGCCCGGACCGCAGGTCGCGCGCGCAGCGGGCAAGCCTTGCCGCGGGCGGCGGCAGGCGGCGGGCCGTTGCACTGACAGCAGGTGGCGCGGGCAGCGGCGGGCCGTAGCGCAAGCAGCGGACAGGTCGTGGCGCGGCGGTTGCGCGGCTGACTGCCTGGGGGTTGCGCGGCTGACTGCCTGGGGGTTGCGCGGCTGGCGGCGCGGGCGGTTGCGCGACTGACGGCGCGGGCGGTTGCGCGGCTGACCGCCGGCCGCTGGCGGCGGCTGGCGGCGGTGGCGGGCGGCGGCGGTGGCGGGCGGCGGCGGTGGCGGGCG